>NZXM01000078.1 GCA_002701965.1 Methanobacteriota archaeon
ATAGATCGACGGGCTTCAGGTTCTCCACCATTGACTTCAGACGAGCACATCTCGTCCCTCACCCCGAAGGGCTGCGGACTTGTCGGTTTCCCTACGGCTTCGCAGATCAACTGCTTAACCTTGCCAATGATCAAGACTCCCAGGAGCATTTTTCGAAACGCACGAGTGAACGCTGCTCATATCATCGCTTTCACGCCCACTCAGCCTGTTCCTAACTGGTTTCAGGTACTTTTCACATCCCGTCAAGGATACTTTTCAGCTTTCGATCACTCTACTTGTTAACTATCGGTCTCGAGTAGTATTTAGAATTGGAAGTTTATGCCTCCCACATTCACGCGCGATATCCAACGCACGCTACTCTGGATTCGTCACTTGGCCATGTTCGTTGCGTATACGGGACTTTCACCCTCTGTAGTGCGCCATTCCAGGTCGACTTCTACTTCACGAATTTAGGCAATAGACGATCCGAACCCCACATCTCCCCAAGGTTTCCCAAGGGGATTCGGTTTGTTCTGTTCCGTTTTCGTTCGCCACTACTCACGGAATCTCATTTGATTTCTATTCCTCCACCTACTAAGATGCTTCAATTCGGTGGGTTCCCTTTCCCAGGTATATTTGGGAATGACGACTTGCGTCAGGAGGTCCTATTAGGCGACCTACGGATCCAAGGCATTCATGCGCCTCCCCGTAGATTATCGCAGCTTGTCACGACCTTCATCAGCTCTCGAGCCGAGCCATCCCCCAGTCAGGTTGTAGCATCAATTTATGATTAATTTCCACACTCACATCTGTGTGAGTCCTCTGGTGTCCAGAAACGTCGATTCTGGTTTCTCTGACCACCCCGTCACCCCCGCAGGGCGGGACGGTCTCCACCTCTTCCCCACGATAGTCAAGGCTACCGGGGTGCACTTTTGAGCATCCCGCCGACCGACCTCCCATATATGAAGGGTTCGGGGACTCAAAGATGAGTGAATCGTCCGACTGCTCCGATAATAGACCCGAAAATCGTCTTAAAAATCAAGATTATAATGCCCCATTCGGTTAGACTGTAGGCCGAAGCCTGCGCAAATTTCGCAGAATAATCGGTTCACTGGGTGCGATTTCCCGGGCACGCATTAGCAGGGCTGATGCCGTATCGAACTCACCCTGTGCGACCAAAGAGACTGCTTTGCCATTCAATGGAGCATGGTCCCGAGGCGAGAGAGTAATCGTCGCATCCCAGATTCGAGTGGCAACGCCGTGTCGTCCACAGGTCGCCAAACAAGTCGCCAAGTTGTACAGAATGGTCGGGTTGTGACGATCTTGTTGAGCTGCTTGTCTTAGCGCTAAAACTGCAGCTTCAAAATGAGGTTCTTCTGCTGGTGTAGAGGTGGGGTTAGACATGTGAACCTCCATCGCAATTTGAAGAAGAGCAAGTCCGAAATCATTCAACGCCGCAGAATCCCCCGGCAATGCATTGCATACAATTCGGAATCCATCTGCAGCATCCTTCCATCTTGCTTCAGCTAACGCCTCGAAGGCTGCGATTGAATGGCCTGCGATTTTCGCATCACCACCATCATCGATTGGCAACGCTTTGGCAGGCATCAGTTCTGGTTCGCCCTCGGATAGAAGTTCGTGATCAAATCGGATGGTCTGATCAGCAGGGTCGACCAATTCATCAAAATTGACGATGACTTCAGACACCTGTAATTCATCTCCAAAATCATGCACAATAACGTCATCGTCAATGGCATAGACATGCTCTGAATCGAACTCCTCTGCATGTATCTCGAAGGCATTCTCGACCAATACAGGGGATTCAGACAACTGTTCTTCATCAATGAGGATGGGGCGCGCTTGTAACACGAGCATCGGAGGTTCATCTTCAGTTTGCGCTACCTCTTCGGCAACGGCTACAAGAGGGGGGTTTTCGACCTGTTCAGATACGGCCCAAGGATCATCATCGACCACCTGTTCTTCGACCGCAGAGACTGAGGCATCTAACTCAGGTTGAACAAACTCGCCTGATGGTTCAGATTGAGTTTTTTCTTCATCGACAGGGTCGGCGACAACTCCAGCTGGAGCGCCGACACCAAACGGTAGGTTTGACGTAACTTGACCAACACCACCAACTTGGAATGGAAGAGATGCAGAACTGGGTTTTGGCAGTTCAATACCCAGCCCAAGGTCCAAACCAGTCATGCCGTCCTTGGCCTCATCAAGTTCAGATTTACCTGGTAAAGGACCCGTCGGAATGGGCGCCTCTTGTGAGTTCAATTCTTCCTCAGCTGCATGCAGAACACGACTACCGCAGGACGGGCATTCGTCTGTGCCTGCGAAGAGCAAACCGCATACGCCGCACTCCTGCATACCCTTGTTGGATACGTGGACTGATTTGATGCTACCGACGTGAGGTGTAGTCAATCAACCTCAGGAACTGTAGAGTGTACCATGGAATATAATCATCGAAATCGATGCCATGGTGCAGGTAATCAGCATAATTGGTACACCGATTCGCATCCACTCTCCTGTTGTAATCGGTTGAGGGCTTCGCTCGCTGATTGCAATCGTGACAACGTTGGCACTGGAACCTATCGGGGTCGCATTTCCACCAAACCCTGCGCCGAGGGCCAGTGCCCAGAATAGGGGTGCGATATCCATGGTTGGATCCGCTTGACCGATCGCAATAATCACTGGAATCATCGCAGCAGTGAACGGGATATTGTCTACAATGGCACTGGCAATGGCAGAGATCCAGATAACTGCGACAGCCAGCATGACATGGTTGGCACCAAATTCATCGAAGATCCAGTTTGCCAAATCCTTGAGATAACCAACGTTGTCCATTGCACCTACAAGGATGAACAACGCAGCGAAGAACATGAGTGCAGCCCATTCGACTTTTTCGCTGACTGTATGCATCAAGCCGTGTCGTAATTCTGTGTCTTCAGGCCGAACTACAACCAAGGCGATACCTGCACCTGCAAGTGCCAATGCATGTATGTGAATGCCCAAATGTAGTAATTCAGTCAAGGTGAACATGACAATCGTAATTGTCAGAATCACGGATGTAACCTTCAACAGTCTGAGGTCTTCAATCGCATCCCACTCATCTTGCTCCATCAATGACTCAACATGGGTTGGGATTGATTCTGTCCAGTCACGGTAATACCACCGCATGTAGGCCAATGTTGCAGCCCAAGCCAAGAAGCTGATGAAGCCCAAGCGAAGAAGGAATCCAACGAATCCAAAGAGACTGGCGATTTCTTCTCCAAGTCCAGTAGTGGCGGCAGCAATCATGACATTGGGCGGATCACCGACCATGGAGGCGACACCACCCGTATTGGAAAGAATCGCTTCAGCGATGAGCAATGGAATCGGATTGATTTCCAAGCGATTACATAATTTCACGGTCACAGGTGCAATGATAATTACAGCTGTGACATTGTCAATTACCAATGAAAGTAGTGGCGTGAGAGTCCCCAAGAATACCAACAATTTCCACGGATCTCCTTTTGACATCTTTGCGGCCTTGATGGCTACGAATTCGAAGAATCCCGAAATTTCCAAAAGCGCGGCGAAAATCATCATTCCAAGCAAGAGCCCGATTACGTCAAAATGAATCCAACTTAACATCAATGACTCGAATGAATCCTTACAAATGGTGCCTGTGCCCGTAGCATCCAAGAAATTGGCGATGAAGTGGCCGAATTTTTGTCCATCTTGTCCTCCCGTTACTTCCTTGCAGAGACTGAATACTCCATCACCGCCGGTATGGTCTTTTACACCCATAGTGAATCCGAGAAATAGCATACAGACACAGCCAAACCATGCTGCAATGGTACGATGAATCTTTTCAGAAAGAATCAATCCAAATGCAGAGATGAATACTAGCAATACCCAAAATCTTGGTTCGCTAATCATGTCACTAATGGCACTCATAAATTGCCGAATTCAGATTGGCTCTTGAATATGCCCTTCAACTATACTCTGTATGAGAGATTATTCTTCACTTGGATCAGTTGCGGAACCGACCACGTTTTCTGTTGATTCAGGAATCAGTGATTCAGACATCTCGTCGTCCACAACATCCTCAACAGGTTGCTCAGAACGTGATGATTCGAGGATTTCCTCTTGTTTGAATTTACTTTCACCAAGCGCCTTGTCCAATCGATGCAGGACTTCGCTGGCCACCACGGTGGAAATTCTACCCGTACGCTCTGCATTTCGCAACGCTTCAATCTGAGTAGAAATCAGTTCCTTTCGCGCGTATTCAACACGAGTCGAATGTACAATATTGGCTTCAGATAACTCTTGGATGCGAGCCTCACTCTCGCGCACGCGCTCACGGTAAGGGTCAGCAAGGGTCGCCTGATCTTCTTCACTAATCATCCCCTGAGTATACAGAGAACTGAGGCGCTTGAGGGCTGCTCGACTTCCGATGACCTCTGCCAATGCGACCTCATAGCGCAATTCAGCTTCAGCAGGTGCACCGCTGATTCCCAATCGTTGCAGCAATGGTCGCATGGTCAGTCCCTGTGCGACAAGAGAGAACAATACCACGCTGAATGCAAGTATGAGCATGTCATTGTAAGCCGTAATTTCTCCACCGACGATGGTTTCACCCATGTACTCAAACTCAGGTGGGTGGCTGACTGTGTGAGAAATCAACAGTAGTAGTGCCAATGGGATACTACCACGTAATCCACCCCACCACATGGCGACCTGCCATCGACCCGATACCGGGTTTGGATTACGAATATTTGCAACTGCTGTCAATGGGAACACGGCCAAGCGCGCCACAAGTGCTGCACCAATACCAATCAACGCCAGACGCAACACATGGATGTCCCAGGCAAAGACGGATTGTAACTCGTATCCAATGAGGAGGAACAGGACGCTGTTAACCAAGAACGCAAGTACTTCCCAGAAATGGTGCATACCGATACGAGCAGTAGGCGTCATTCCTTGCTTGACACCATGATTGCCCACCAATAAGCCAGCTACAACTACACTGATGACGCCGGAACCGTGGAGCATTTCTGCAAGTAAGAATGAACCAAATGCCAAAGCCAAGGTGATTGCAATTTGAACCAAGTGATCGTCTGATTGACCTAGGAGCCAATTTGCGAGTAAACCACACAACAGTCCTGCGATTGCACCCACGAAAACGACGACCAAGAACTCGCTTAATCCTGCAGTGAACACATCCATGAATGAGACATCAATTCCTGCAGGTGAAGCGATTGCGAGGGTTGTCGCGAGCAAGATGTTGAACAGGACTACTGCCGTACCATCATTGAATAACGATTCACCCTCGATGAGAACGGACAATCGTTTGGGTGCACCCAATGTTTTGACCAATGCCAACACACTCACAGGGTCTGTGGCAGCGAGAATCGAGCCCACCAAGAAACCATAGAGCATGCCATGTTCCGTATCGGGCCAAACCAATTTCCAGCAAATGAAACCGATTACAGCGGTATTGATGAGAACACCCGGAATGGCAAGCAGGCTAATCGGACGCCAATTTTGACGCAACTTGTTGATGTGCATTGCACTTGCTCCTTCGAACAAAAGTGGAGGGAGTAAAATGAAGAAAATCGTCTCTGCAGTCAATAATCCCGTGAGCTCAATATCCGCAGGCATCCAATATTCGCCCAACCAACCGACTGTTAGGCCAACTATGACCAATGCAATGGTGTAAGGAAGTTTCACCCAACGAATTGCAATCGCAACCAATAGGGCAAGAATGAGTGCGCCCAAAATACTCTGGAACCATGAGGGAGGTATGGCTGACATAATCCTGTTGCGAACCGAGACGATTCACAACACTTGCGCTCGCGCGCGAGAGTAAATGTGAGTTAACTTCGCCAGTAAATCGCGACGTTTCCTCTTGCATCGACTAGGACTGCACCTACTCGTTCAGCGATTTCCTCAAAGATTTGACGACGTTCATCACGCTCATCTGTTAGTCCCTTGTTCATCTTGACCTTGACCACTTTCCGACTCCGCAATTGGGCATCTAATTCACCATACATCGCATCGGTCAGACCCGAACGACCAATCCTTAGCGTGACACGAAATTCCCGGTCATGGGCCATTCGGCGGATGTTTGCAGGGATGTTCTTCATCACTTTTCACCCCGCATAAAATTTGGACCCCGTCGAGTCACATGATTGCATTGTAAGCATGTGGTGATTCGAACACCCTGTCGAATTCGAACCCTGGCTGTGACACCGGGTCGAAGCAAGATTTTGCATTGACGACAAACCCAAACTCGAGATTGGTTGTGAAGACCAATACGATGTCGTGTGCCTATGTTCCACATTTGAGTCGCTGCAGCATCGACTGTACGGGATGAATGATTCCACGGTCGATTGAGAATTCCAGATAAATGTTCAGATGCCTGCACTGCACGCTTACGTCGTAAAGCCGCACCCCGCGGCCGACCTCTTTTCCGACGCGCCATGGATTCACCTAGTCAAAGAATTACTGCAATCTCTTCGCCGACTTTCGCGATGTCTTGATCCCCGTTGACCGTGACCAACAAGTCTCGATCACGGTACCAATCAGCCAGTGGTGAAGTTTGAGCATGATANGCTTCCAAGCGGTTTCGAACTGTATCTTCATTGTCGTCAGCACGTCGCTTCATACCCACGTGTCCACATTCATCGCACACATTTGGGTCTNTAGANGGATTGAACNTATCGTGATACACCGCGCCACAAGCACCACAGGTATAGCGNCCACAAATCCGTTCCACAATCCGGGAATCNGGAACCTCNATAGCAATCACAATACTCACCTCGGCAATTTCCGACAATGCTTCNGCTTGGGCGATGGTTCGAGGGAAACCATCGAAGAGAACTCCATCGATGGCATCAGGTTCAGTCAGGCGCTCTTCAATCAGTCCAATGATNACCCCATCGGGNACCAATTGACCAGATTCCATGTATCCCTTGGCTTCCACNCCTAGGGCCGTTCCNGCCGAGACTGCCGCGCGCAACATATCGCCGGTCGAGACNTGGGGTTTNCCAGTCATAGAGACAATGTTCCCTGCCTGAGTTCCTTTGCCCGCNCCAGGTGGACCAAACAGCACAATTGAAGATGCCATGCCANGGCGAACTGTAGAGCCCTCTTGAACTGAACGGAGCCCATTGGGCCAGTTCATGCTTGACCTGTTCGTTNCAAGTACTCATGGCCGTAGTGTTGCCACTGCTCCATGGTCCAGCCTGCAGGAAGNCCACCGGGCGGTAGTGGTGGACCCATTGTAGGTAATTCGGGTGGAAGGCCNTGAGGTAAGGTAGCAGCAGGAGTNGGNGGCAATCCAGGGGGTAAGCCGCCGGGTGTCGGAGCTTGCATCCCAGGNAGTGGCGGNAGTGCAAGTTGAGGTTGACTTTGAGCAAGGGCCGTCGCCAATTCATCTGCACTGACCGCTCCCGACATCTGATCATCCTCTGTAGCGCCAATGCTCAGAACAGCNTCTCTGCGGACTTGCTGAGATGCCAAAATTTCGCCNGTAGAAGGCAACAGTGAATCATCAGTAGCCATGTTTGCTCGCCGAATGGATAAGACTGCGAATCCAAGAAGCGCTACAAANAGTAAGGCGAAAATCGCAATGGTCCATTGCGGGAGCCCCAGAGATTCAAGCACACCAGCAATTCCATCGGCTTCTCCATCACCAGTCACAGTAACCTCCAGTGTAGCNGATTCATTGGTCGATGTGGCCGATTCGCCGCTCAATGCGANAGCAATTCCGCTAAATGAAACGACTTGTAACCCCCTTAGATTNTCGCTGCTCAANGTGTAGAGAACTGTTCGAGTTTCGCCAACAGCGACCATTTCTAGTTCATCCGATTCCAAGGCAACATTCAGGCCATCAGGGGCATTGAAACTTAATTCNACATCGCAGACAATNTTACCAGAATTGGTAACTGACAAATTACCAGTAATCGGACTACTTTGTGCCATTTCAATCCGTGATTCAGTATCGAAAGTTACCCAAAGGCTGGGCAANACGACAATNCCCAATTCNCCCACTTTCTGCAACTGCTTGCTTCCATCAAGGGTTTGTGCTTCGATAACAATGGACAGAGTTTCACCAGGACCAGGNGGTGCACCTGCTGCAACCGACAGTGATACAGTCACCGTGATTGAGGAACCCTGAGCGATGCCGCCGGGTGTGGTAGATGCNAAACCNACCTGCCANCCGTCGGGCAANGTCCCGAATGACCAATCCAGCAACAGATCTACATTGCCAGTATTTTGTAACCCGATTTCTGCTAAACCATAATCGCCAATCGCNGCTGTAATCACACCCGATTCAGGNAATTGTATCTCGATATCTGCGATTTCTTGAACAATTAAACGTGTACGATTCTCTTGGAATCCACCCTCACTCAATTCAGTTCTGAATTCGATTTGGTTGACATCTCCATCATTGGCATTGTAGGGGACTCGAACGGTGATNTCGATGGTCAGAGATGTACCCGGTTGGAGTGTAAANTGCAAGAANCGGTTGTCAGACAATGTTCCTGCAATCATCTCCAAATCCCAATTNGGCAGGGCTGGTGATGCGCGAACACTGAAGTCAATCGCAGTATTCCCTCGGTTTTCAACCACTAAACTATGCTCAATTACATCTTCATTCTCAACAGAAATATCATCGATGAATCCAGATGGACCTAGTGGNTCATCACTTCCATCATACAAATCTGCACTGAATGCCCGACTGACCCAAACTTCAACACCATTGTCTGCTGACTCTGTCGTCGAGATATCTGGGTTCGGTTGTCCTGTAGCAGGATTGATNGCNGTTGTGACACATGTTACATCTTCAATCGTCCCAGCAGANGGNAGTCCATCTACGATGTAAGGAACTCGAACTCGAATTGAAACNGGCAAGAACTGTAAACGAGCCAACGGATCTAGTGTGATTGTTGAGGAGTTGCCNGANCCCACCTCAACTGCCCATCNATTNGGTGTTTCNCANGAAATTTGGTAAGCCGTTTCACCGTTNCCAGTATTCAATACTGAAAGTGAGAATGAAGCGAAATCCCCNGGGACTGCACCCAAACCATTGGTCCCTGCAAGGATCGTTTCGAGACCCTCGACTCGCAAGACTTCGACTTCCAAGCGGATGGTGTGAGATACNGTGGGATTCATGCGATAATACGCAATCACGTCAACAACATAGGTCCCTGGAAGAGCGTAACGTGCGCCATTGAAGGCGTCTAAATCTGCATCTAAGTCACGCATTGTNACGGTGACCTCAGTNCTGTCAGNNGCCCCNCCCTGAGANGTCAANGAAAANGGNCCTTCAGCTGANGCAAACTTCTCCCACTCATCTTCAGTGGGCTGGAGAGCGCCGTTTTCCTCCATCAATTGTACAGGAGTGACGACCAGAACAATTTCTTCATCACTCGTACCTTCATTGGCGAGAGTGAGATCCCATGAAACACCAACACCAGTTGAAGGATCCAGCACTTGCTTTCTCGCGATTTCTACATCATCGGAATTTGCGGGCATGGAACCATCCGGCATGTGTGGCGTGATACGAACTCCGATTGCTGTGATGTTCAAATCCAACTCTAGGACGTTGTTATTGGTCCCATCTACTTCATCGTTCATCTCGGTGACATTGTTGTTTGAGTCCAGAGTGAGACGGATGGTGTGAATTCCAGTCGAGGTGAATTGTCGCTGGAACGAGAAAGAGTCTGAAGCACCGCCTTGCAACGCATCTCTTGTGCCTGACCAAATGACCACACCATCGGTGATATCTTCGACCACAACTTCGTAACTGCCAGTCGTCGCTGGTGCCTGATTGACCCAAGCCATTCGGAGCAATACGTAGTCATTCTCGAGTGGAGTCAATTGACTGGCCCAAATCGAACCACCAAACACAGCAAGATCACTGATTGGATTTTCATTTCCAACCGCGGAAATCACCAACGCATATCCTTGCTGAGACCCACCAGAGTGGGCAACGGATATCGTCCAATCACCCGTGGCTCCAGAAGCCAATCGAACGCGCTCTACATTGTTGAGAGAATCTTTGGAACCACCCGTTGTAGAAAATCCGTTGGCGAAATCATTGCCCTTGTATGTCGTACCATCCGGAGAAGTGACGACCAAATCCAAATCATTCACCAAACGTGATGCAGATTGTGTAGCGGATGAGGAACCTTCGCGGTCGTTCCAGACCAAAGTCACATCAATTCCATACGAGCCATCAATGGCATAATTGTAGGCATAAGACAGGCCAGGAGAGAGGGTTTGTGATGTATCGTAAAAGATATTCTTCGCTATCACACCATCATGTGGGTACAGACTTTCTTCCAAATCTAACTGCCCCCATCCCTCGTCCATGTTGGGCACATTTGCCGTACCCATGTCCCTAGCACCATTGATCAGAACCGCCTTAATCAGGGCGCTATCGGGATTTGAAATCGATAACTCAGTTCGGAGGAACTGGCGAGCCAAAAGGGCAGCTCCGCCGACAACAGGGGTCGCTGAACTGGTCCCATCTGCGGACATGTATAGTGGAGTTGTGGTCCCAGAATGTCTCGCGCTTGAACAGGACCACCCTGCAGGATTCTGGGCCTCTTCCGCACGGGGGCTACAAATCTGTACACCTGGTGCCACGAGATCTGGTTTGATACGGCCGTCTGCTGTCGGACCGATACTCGAGAACGAGGCGACTTGACCCACAGAAGCTGTGCCTGGTCGACCTGTTGTAGAGGCTCCAACTGTCAAGACATTCTTTGCAGTGGCAGGTGGAGCGATGGACTGAGCCCCCTGGCTTCCTTCGTTACCTGCAGCAAAGAGGACGAGGAAATCGTCGTAGTCATTGAGGAATGAATCCGCAGAGCGTGAATCAGAAGTATACTGCCCCCAAGAAGACTGAGCGCCCCAAGAGTTTGATTGAACATGGGCATTCTTTTGATGAGAATCGCGGAACATGTCGTACAATGAACCCCAACGGGCCAATTGTCCAGACGGGTCATGCTCCAGTTGGTAGAAGTGGAACGTTGCATTAGGTGCAACGCCCAGTGTCGATGAATCACCAGATCCATCGCCGAACATAGTCCCAGCAACGTGTGTACCGTGACCGGAGTTCGCATCTGCTGCGGAATTGTCTGGACCATAGTTGTGGTACACTCCTCGGATTCGATTGTTAAAGTCACCATGATCTTGGTCCAAACCAGAATCAGACAACGCACCCACTTCACCGGTTCCATCCAAACCCCCATTGTGATTGTTCAGTGTCGCATCGATAGTCGATATGCTGCGAGCGTAATTATTGGCATGTCCAATCGAATCATGACCCTCAATAAACAGAATTCTGTGGTCTCGAGAAAGGGCTGGCAACCAAGTTGAATCTAGCCCAATCACTTGACAAAGGTACACATCACAATGAACAAAATCGGCCCCAGCCCTGTGGAGGTGGTCTTCCAGCATTGATGTGTCAACATCCAATGCGAGTGTCAAGTCCAGATTTAATTTTCCAAGGGCTTGATGTAACTCAATATCCAGACGCCATGCTGGTTGTTGTGCACCTACCCATCGAACACGTTCATCGTCTGCCAATTGGATGATGGCATCACTACGAGCTTGTGTAGAACTTGGAAGGCGGAGTACCCAAGCGTCTTCGGGCAGAGTGTCGACAATGTTTGCACCCACATCCCCTGAAATCTTTTCAGCGAGCAAACCATCATTGAGATGGAGTTGCATGAT
>NZXM01000079.1 GCA_002701965.1 Methanobacteriota archaeon
AATCTTGCTGAAGATTTAGAAATTGTGACAAAATGTCTGCGAGAAGATTTCAAATTACGTCCTGAAGAAGATGGTGCTAGAATGATTGGTAATCTAACTTTACAAGAGCGAAACAGACGAGGAGAATGGATGAGAATCAATGCGCGAGATGATGTTGGCGATTCTGGCTATGGTGTCCCATACAATGTGGAATCGGAAAAAATCGAATTGATTGAACATGACATAGATTTCATTATGGCCATCGAGACTGGTGGTATGTTTGATCGATTGGTGGAAAACGGATTTGACGAAGATTATCGATGTGGATTATTGCACCTCAAAGGTCAGCCTGCTCGCTCAACACGTCGAATCATGAAGCGTATGAATGAAGAATGGAATCTACCAATTATCGTTTTCCTGGACGGTGATCCATGGTCGTTCCGAATCTTTGCGAGTATTGCCTACGGTGCTATCAAGACCGCGCATATCTCTGAGTATCTGGCAACACCTTCTGCGCAGTATCTCGGGATTACTGCTGATGACATTGAAGCGTATGACTTGCCTAGCGACAAACTATCCAGTAAAGATGTGGAAGCACTCAAGGCAGAATTGAGCGACCCTCGATTCGCTGACGGTTGGTGGCAGGAACAGATTCAGATGATGTTGTCGTTGGATAAGAAAGCTGAACAGCAATCATTGGCAAAGTACGGTTTGGATTTCGTGACAGACACATACCTACCTGAAAAATTAGCAGAAATTGGGCTTGGTAACTAAGCATAACTCAATTGAACGTTGACCTTGAGGGGTATGTGTGCAAGAAGCCTCGAAGTGGCCGAAAAAGCTCGCTGCAGCGGGCGTAATCATCCTGTTAATTTCGATTGCTGTGTTGGTTTCAAACATTGATGAATTTGAAGAGGCAACAGATCCGAGTCACAATAGTTTACTCGTACTAGATGGTAGTGAGAGTGAGGAAATAAATCTCAGCAAGGAAAGTTCCTATCTATTGTTCCGATTAACAAATACTGACCATAACTGTTCAATTGTAGAATTGGCAACAGATACGGATGTGACTATTGGTTCACCGGGATGGGTTCAGAGCCCCAGAGAGGGAAAGGAAGGTGATTTTTACTACCCTGTAGGCACATTTATCCCAGATGAAAGTGGACTGCATATCATCGAAAATAATGCTGAAGAAGGTGAAATGCTATGGATACTTGATGAAACTGACGTTGAATACAGTATCGTGCTAACCATATCTGCAAGTTGTTGTGGAATTTTTTGTGGTAGTGGATTGATTCCGCTGGCTTTCATTCTCTGGAGGAATGGGAAAAGAAATGTTGGCAAGGCTGGATTGGTGATGCAGACCGCCGATGGGATGCTTGTCCCCATAGCACCCGCTGATGGCACAATGCAACAACGAATACCCACTACGGATGAAATCTGGAGAAGTGTCCATGGTGGTGAGGTTCTGAATCTGACTGTAGAGGAGCCTAGGGAGCCGGAAGTACCCGCTCCATTTGCGGATCGACCTGATCGAAGCGGAGAGAAATCAAGAGCGATTGATGAGGTCGAATCTGTGGAAGAAACTGTCTCTGAATCGACCTCTGTAAAGTCCGATGTATCCCAAAAGGGCTGGAAGTCATGGGATGAAGGGTAATCCAGACGAGCATTCATAGGAGTCCGATGGCTAGTTAACATCGGGTTGTGAAGTGGTTACCGATTTCGACACTGCGCTTTCCATTCTGGAAAATCGCACTCGACGGTCTATTTTGGAGCATCTTGTGCGAGAGGCTCACTATCCATTGCAATTGGCCGAATTACTCGGCGTTTCCCAACAAGCAATCATGAAACACCTGAAGGTNCTGGAAGATGCTGGATTTGTGGTGAGTGAAAAGGTACCGAGTGAGAAAGGTGGGCCNCCTAAGAGAATCTATGCAATTACGCANTCTTTCTCTCTTCGACTCGATCTAGGGCCTGATCTATTTCGCGCNGAACATAGGCAGCTCCCCCAAGGTGGCCCGACACGACTCTCGAATCGATTNCCTGAGGACGCATTGGGNGTTGCAGAGCGCGTAGGGACTCGTCGTCGATTACCGATGGCTGAAGCCCTGACGATGTTGTCAGAACTAAANGACGAATTAGATCGATTGGATGCTGAGCGAGATGCTCTGATTGCGNTACATCAACAAATCAAGCAAAANGCGAGTCGAGTCGTCGATGATACGTTCGATGTGTATGAAGAGCGGCAATTGGCCCATGTTCTACTTGAGGCTCCTCGGCGCCCGGTTGATTTGGACCAATTCTGTGCAGGCATGCAAATNCAGCCCCANCGTGCTGAGGAGATGATGGATACTCTCCGCGGNGTGATGATGCGNCAAATCGGGGCGGAAACGGGGACCATTATCGCCACGAGTGACGANCGGNTGCTGCCTTGGTGGNTGGCCAAGGCTGACCCAAAGTAGATTCAATCAGAATCTCAGTTCTTCGTCGATGTTCGACATCATACTGGATTGGGCTGCAACCTTGTCNAATGCTTCTCTTCGGCGGGCAATCATGACCATGCCAGCAACNGCCATCAAGGCNATTGTGAGTAGCAGAATCATCGTCGGTACTGACCATTCGCCAGCTACTTCGAAGGCTACATCCAACCAACCGTTCTCACTCGACANNTCGCCGATGTTCTTCCGGTTGTTGTTCTCNTTGGCCTCGATGATGAGGTTGCCTGGATCGACAATGACCTGTACATCGTGGTTTCCTGCTGTCACNGGGTAAAGCAATGTGATTTTCACCGGTTCTGAACTACCGCTGTCATCTGGTGGCATGATTGCACCGATGACTTGTCGGTATGCGATATTCTCTTCAGAGCANATGTTGTTGCGTAGATTGTCTTCAGTCTCATCTTCACAGAGAACGATATTGATGTCTGTCGCGTGNACGTTACCAGTNTTGGCAATTTCAACGACGACTGGGATCATCTCACCGACTGGTGCGTCTCGGTTGTCTGAATCGATCTGATAGTTTGTNATCTCCAAATCTGGTGCACGAAGACGGATTCTCAATACCTGCTCGTTTGTATCACAAGGATANACATTGTCTAGAACGCCATCNTTGTCCATATCGATTGTGCAACTGTCTCCCCATGGAGNTGTTTCATCGGTATCNCCATTGGGTGATGTGCCGTAATTGGACATGACCTTGATTCCGATTTCACGNTTGGCAAGAGTAGCGGTNGGACTGATATCAACAATCACAATCACTTGNACGGTGGTGTAAGCNTCCATNTCTGCTAGGCTCCAAGTACCGTCTGCNTGGTAGGCACAGCCATACTCAGGGGCTGCCTCACCGACTTCNAGTTCAGTACAGGGTATTTCTCGAGGTAATTCTGTNTCGAAATCTTCAACCATTGCAAATTCAACAAGCCAGTTCGACAATGAACCCATGCCTGGTTGTTCATTCCAATCACTTCCACTCATNGTGTGGTTGTGTAGCGTGGGGATGTCGGGGACGTTTCCATTGTTGGTCACATTGAGNAGGTAACGTACGGTTCGTCCAGGNGCTGTCGTCTTAATCTGGCTCTCGACCGTTTCATCNATCCAAATCTGCATNTCATGGAATTGGTTGACTGTGATNTCAAACAACATNGCATCGCGTTCGTCCGTACCATCGTAGTACTCCTCACTGAAGGCCTTCAATACGACTTGGTAATTACCAGCGACGATTTGTCCAGGGATGTTGATTTTGACATCAACGGTTTCTGCATCATCGCGTTCAAGTTCGGAAAGTGTAGCACGNGGAATCTCGATCTCCCACAGNAGTTGTGTTCCGTTGCTATCTGTGATTGAAGCAGTNCGCANATCGTAGCGNTCTGGACCATTTCCTTGNTTGGTCGTNGTGATTGGAATCACAAGTTGCTGACTCGGGTCGACACTGTAAGCAGTGTCAGGTGCATCCATCTCNANNTCGTAAACATGCTCGACGTTTGTTGAGAGGATGACNGCGTCAGATACGCGAGATGCACCTTGNAGNTGCGCCTTGACCGTGATGGCTGGCCCCAGGCCTGCACTTGCATTTGTGGGTGCNCATACCACTACTCCAACCTCATAGGGGACATTGATTTGTGACCAATGTCTTGGCTTGCTCATCTCTCCTTCATTGCCACCAGGTGCATTGCTGAAGTCGAGATCGACTGTCCAGTGGTCGTATCTCCACTCGTTCAATGGCATGGCATCAGGCTTGGCTTCAGGCGCGCCAGGGGTGGTGAACACTAGGTAACCCGGTGCGAACTTCTTGATGACATCAATGGTGTACGTGTGGCATTCGCCGGGGTGAACGACTTCGGATGTCCGATAAATATCGAAGATGATATTCCCAGTCGAACGAATACTGACGTTGACCCATAACTCAAGCACATCATAGGTACCCTTGTCCAAACTCTTGATNGGTTCGCCCATCGACCATCCCTTNAGATACAATGCGAATGTACCCGGGTCTTGCGTCGTTGGTACTGAAATCTCCAAGTTCTTCGTCACCGATTGTCCAGGATCTAAACTGACCATCATCGGGAAGTTGATTTGCCANCCCCATGGCAANAGCCACTCTTGTTGACCTTGTAGTGTGGTNGGGTCATAGAANGCGAAGGAATCNAACACGTTACCTGTATTGGTAATCGTGATTGAGAAAATCGCAGTCTCTCCTTGNTCGACATCGGACTGATAATGACTTGTTTCCAATTCAATACCGTGGACCACGTCCATCATCGTCAGTGTCAATCTATCGCTACGAATCGCTGGATCCTTGTAAGATACCGCCGAGACAAAAATCGCTGCCAACTCATCCNCGTTTGCTTGATAGATNGATGGGGCTCTGACTCGCAAATAAACACGAACNGATTCNCCACCNAGCAAGAANATCGGNGTCTCAGGGAAAATTGCAGTGTGATTGTCNGCGAAGAACAAGTTCGCAGTCCAATTTACAGGTACTCCNGTCAGATTAACCGAGAAAGTNTCTGCAACCAAATCAATNGGGCCCGGNGTCGAGTTNTTGACGGTCAAATTGTAGATTGTTTGCTCACCAGGCTCTATNACGTGGTAATAGGTCTCGTCGTCAGCNAATTCGACATCGACCTGGCCNGTTAGAACGTGAGTGTAACACAAGGTGTATGCACCATTATTCGAATTTTCATTGCACTTGTTCGTATCAGACCACGCAATATGTGCACCGCTCCCCATATCATTGGCAAAAGCGGGTGGTTGCGATAGTTCGACTTGTCGGCCNCTATTTGGGCCCAACTTATCGCTGTTCCAAGATGTGACGTCAACNCGCTCCCATGGGTCCAAAACTGCNGCNGCAATACTGTTCAATGGCCAATCGGGCGCATCGTTGGTATGGTTGAGNCGAGTGTACATGATCGACTCNCCCTGCGAGGTGTTNGAGTTCTCAAGCCANGAAATGTGGACGTTGTTCTGGTTNTCNGCAAGNACCTGNGGCATGTAAGANGANGCGCGATAGTAATCNTTNGGATTGACATTNTTNGCTCCTTCNACGTATGAAATTCTAGTATCNACAATCTTCTTGATACCGTACGTCGGTAGACCACCTGAGACACCGTCCCACTCAGCAGCGCCCTTGAGGCGTAGGCGAGTGTAGTANACCTCGTAATTGTCATCCTTGTCAAATCCATAGTCCCGGGTGTCCATCCAGGTTAGATGNGTATCNCCGCTGTTGTCAATGGCCAGTGAGGGNTGGAGGCTGAATGCATCATCCAAAGTCACACGGGTGTCGTTNACAACCACAAGATGNCCGTATCCATTGGCATCCTGACTAGGNCCNAGNTCCTCTGTGTAGCGATTGTTCGATTCATCGGTACCAGATTGGCCGTAAACCCAACCTGGAGCTGGNTTCTGAATCTTGGCATAGGGNTCCAAGACTGTCATGTAGATNTCACGNCTGTTGTTGGTCGCTAGGAAAACCATGGCTTCAACAAGTGTATCCATGTTGTTGCTTCCAGATGCTGGGAAGGCATACACTTGGCCACCAGCGTCAGTGTTGCGAGTTGTTGAACCCGGACAAATTCGAGTGTTTGTATTGACCTGGCCGTTCGGACATTCTGAAAGGTCATGCATATGGCTTGCAACTTGGTTGTTGGCGCCCCAAGATGATCCATACANACCNACAGGAATGACGCCTGCAGTTACACATGCATCGTGGGCCTCGTTGATACTGGCAATGTCATCNGATTGTTGAGGAGGGTCGCCACCCTTGGGTCCTTCATCACTGATTGGAATNACAATCTTGGTTGCGTTTGGATTCCATTTGTGATCATGAGTGGTCGGAGGATTACCTGGAACGTTTCCGTTGTTGTCAACCCATGACAAGCAAGCCCAAGTGCTACCTGGNCCCCANTCTTCACCTTGGTANCCACCGCTCTGTGCACCACCGTTNTAGATGGTAGAGTGGAGCTTGATTAGNCCNCCNGAGTCNTCGCCAATATCGAGATGGTTGGCTCGTGGATTCTCGTGATGNGGNTGGTTTGCGCANGCNCCACTTGTCGCGGCACTTGGGTAAAACCCACCGAGTGCATAGAGGGTCTCAAAGACTGAAATATTCGCTTCCTGAAGCATGGGTTTGATTCCTTGGAAGCTACCACCGTTTGACCATGANCCNCCGTAGAANACCACGCACATGTCAGCCCATTCAGAATACATCGAACCCGATGTGTCAATCGGAGATACAATCTCCACCTTTCCACCCCGNGTATCGTCCCATGCGATCTGCACAAGGTCATCAGCATCGATGGCGATGTCAGGNTGNCCTTTGTGACCGATGATTGGGGTCAACAATGTGCTATCNATTGCAGTGATAGCCTCTCGTGAGGCTTCATCAATTTCCAAGAACTTGTAGTAAATTTGTGGCTGCTGGAAATACTTGTCATGTCGATCGTAGGAATCTTCCCACACGATGTGGGCGTTGTTCTGGCTGTCCACTGCAATCGCCGGCCAGTCGCGATTTTGTTGTCGGCGAGTAACCTCTGTATCATCGATAATTGAAATTGTGGAGTCGTCTGCTGTTGAGCCGTCCTGATCGTCCAAGCTAGGGTCGAGTAGCGTGTACAAGATTTCGTGCTGACTGGCTTTATTGGCCCACACAATGTGAATTCGATCATCACTATCGATGTCGATATCAGGGTGCCAGGCACGATGGCCGCCACCATTGGAGATTTGAGTGACATCAATCACTGTTTGAGCTCGAGGGTCCAGCATCGAATAGTAGAGATGCTGTGTATTTCGGCTCCACACAACGTGGATGTTTCCTTCACTATCGCTTGTCATTGATGCCATTCGTTCATTGACTGCGCCGCCATCTACGATTTGTACGGCGTCGGTAATGACCACTGATGCACCTTGTGCAACGGGTGGTGTATATCCGATTAGCAGTGTGCTCATGACAAAAATCATCACCATTGTGATGCTACTGTGTTTGCTGTTACTCATTTTCATCGACCCCTGGAGAACCTCTCCAGCGTCTTGACAATGCCATTCCCCTCCTACTTAACCGAACCCCTTTGCGGTCAGTACGCGCGTGAGCGCGCGCGAGGGGTGTTAGGCCCATTCAGATGGGTCGAAACCGGTTCCAAAACCACCTGTTTCATCGGTTTCGACTTGTTTGGTTGAAGGGGTAGAGTCTGGTCCGGGTTTAGGGCCCCCTTTGGCCCAATCATCCACAGGTCCGGGTTTCCCAACACCGGGCCCATATGAGAATTTAATTTCATGAATCAACGATAACTTCGATAGCCACAAGCGACGTAGTGTTTGCATCACCTCATTTTGAGTGACACCATCAAACCATGTCGGCATCGAGAGGTTGAATGCTTGTAGGGGACCGGGCTTTTGTTCTCCATGTCCGACATGAAGTACCCAATCCACATGGGCTCGAGTCAGTTGTAGACGTGTATCATGCAGCCACTCTTCCCACCCTTCGGGATCTGTGTTTGCGTGTTTGCTCATCTCATCTTGCTGTCCGGCATCAACTTGCGTCACACTAGATACAACAAGCAGATTACGCTCTTTGGGAGACAAGACATTGAATAGATGCCCGTGCTTTGTAGGCGGGTAACGAACCAAGAAATGAAAATCGGCCCGAGGGTCGTCCCGCTCCTTGATTTCAAGACCTTCTCCGGACAACCAATTTCGGACTTTGTCCTCGATATCCTTGGCCTGCATGGACCGTTGGCATACGGCGACCTATTTCAGCGCAGCGAGTAAACTGGCAACTTCATCGACAATGGCTTGGCCTTCTGCATGTCTTCGGAACCGATTGATTCTGCGGGCGTTTCGGGCGGTGATGTGCAAATCCCAGGCAACGAGTGCTATCTTGTTGGATAAGTGGAACAAAATGGGCAATGATACTGTTACGAGTAGAGTCCATTCACGCAATTCAGGGAAATTCACCCAGAACATAATGGACAAAGCTATGATTGGGATTGGCCAAATAAGTAGGGGACCAAGCATCGATGCCAGTAGATGATACGTCGTTCTAGCATCCAACCCCTCGTCCGTACGGTCGCCCAATACTTTGCCCGCGAAAATCATGAGGCCGCTTCCAGCCAATGTGAAAGGCATGGAAAGAATGGCAAGAAACAATGCTGGGAATATGGCCAATCGTTCTGTGATACGTGGTTCTCTTAACCCATTTACATCCAATGCACGACCGTCGAGTCCTGCGGCATGCAATTTTTCGGCTACTTTATTTGCACTTGATTGAAGATTAGTGAGTGGCTGATTTCCGCTTCGAATCTCATCTCTAGTGTTGCGGGCTGCCAACACCTCTTCTCGCCAAGTAGCGAGAGGTTTACCCTTTGCAATTGCGTCAAGGTGGCCCAGGATATGCCAACAACGGTGCTCGTCCCACGCTGAGGCGTCGGGCGTCATTGGAGCCAAGCGATTGCGTACTTCGTCGCGCAATTGGTTAACGCGTTCTGCGGGCGCTTCTACCCACTCACCTTCCATCAATCGGGCTCGATCTTGGGGGGAATGAATAGCACCATCAAGTGAGATCGGAGCCCCATATTCAAACCATGCATCGGTTCGGAAATACCAAGACGTTCTGTAGTGCAAACCCACTGGTAACAGGTGAGGTTCTGGCAACTCCTTCTCATGTGCAATCGAATTTGCAGCAATCACGGAACGAACGGGCCCTGTACGAAGCCTGCGCATCTTCGAATCCTCATGAGATGTTCCTTCTGGAAAGAGGGCAGTACCATGGCCATGTGCGATGCATTCAGCAAGAGTGAGCATGGTTTTGCCATTGATTCTAGAGCCAGCTTCACTGGATGCTCCTCCTCGTGCCAGCTTCGCTTGACGGAGAACAGGTTGGGCACCCGATAGGGAGGCAATAGGGCCAATGATTGGTCGGGTAATCAGGTCGTGTCTTCCACCAAAAAC
>NZXM01000036.1 GCA_002701965.1 Methanobacteriota archaeon
TGGTACCCTCAAATTATGCTTGGAACATCCGAGTTGACCATCGAGTCTCAAAGGGCGAGGCAGGTCAATCCCACGGAATCTGCTAACGATGACCAAAATACAGCCTCACCTGCACGTTCAGGAAAATGCCCAGATTGTGGTGCAGTAACTCCGGTAGAAATGCGCGCGAATGGAGAAATCATTGCCTCTTGTGGAGTCGCAGGCTGTGATGGAAACGGCACCCCTGGAGAAAAGTGCAGTATATGTGGGACTCGTATTTCTTCGCGAATCATTTGCGAAGAGTGTAACTCCAGTGCCCCGGTCACCAGCCATTTCACCGATGATGAAGCGTGGTGATCAAATGGATGTCAGAGGTTTTCGTTCACATTTCCCGACGTTGCAAGAGGACAATGCACCCGTATACCTCGACAATGCTTGCATGACCTTGCGGCCTCAACAGGTCCTAGATTCCATTCAGGAATATTACGCCAAAAATCCCTCCTGTGCAGGTCGATCGGTTCACCGCTGGGGCATGTCAGTCTCTCAAACCGTCTCACGCTGTCGTCGAAAGTTGGCAAATCATATCGGTGCAAAACAATCGCGAGAAGTTGTATTTACACCCAATGCAACCCACTCTATCAACCAAGTCGCTGCGGGAATGAGTTGGAGAGATGGAGATATTATCATCACAAGCGATCGCGAGCACAACTCAAACTTGGTTCCTTGGCTACAATTACAAAATCAAGGAGTCGAACTTCGCACCGTCCCCAGTCACGCTGACAACACGTTCGATCTGGAAGCGTTTGAAGCGGAATGTGTCGATGCAGGAGAGAAATTGCGGATGGTCTCATTGGTTCATGTAGGCAACCTTGATGGTGTGGAAATACCGATTGCTGAAACATCGAAAATCGCGCATGACCATGGTGCCATAATACACGTCGACGGTGCACAATCCGCACCTCATCTGCCGATTGATGTTGAGGAGCTNGGNTGCGACTTATTCTCCTTTAGTATTCACAAAATGCTTGGACCAACNGGAGTCGGAGCATTATGGGGCAAGGAGGATATTTTGTCATCACTCGAACCGATTTGTGCTGGAGGAGGCACTGTCAGTTCAGCCAATGCTTCCAATTATTCCCTTCGAACAATCCCCGATCGACTTGAAGGNGGTTTGGGNCANTACGCNGGCATCTGTGGAACTGAAGCNGCCTTGGATTTANTATCAAACTACAACATGCATGATTTTGCAAGTCAAGAAGTGAGAATCAATCAAATCATCACGAACGGAATCATAGATTTGCCAGGGGTAGAAATCATCGGCCCCAATGACGCATCCAAGCGAGGGGGTATTTGCTCAATCCTTTTGGAGAATTTGGANATCCAGAATGTNGGGATTTTAATGGATGAAGTNGGTGATGTATTCGTTCGTTCAGGGCTNCATTGTGTNAACCAATGGTTTGAACCCCGAGGCAACACCCATGGAAGTCTACGCGCCTCTGCCTACGCTTACAATACTGAGGAAGAAGCGAAGTGTTTTGTNGATACATTTTCTGAAATTNTCGAAGGTTTGAGTGGTGATTCCTGATGGNTGACGACTTTNNNACTGAATTCGTTATGCCNGCTGCACCNGAAATTGCCGNNAGTGGNNTCCGNCGGTTNAAGCGGGGGACAATNATCTCAGGATTGGCCGCTTTCGCTTTATTTTCTGTTTCGATAATGTTGGTACTCTTTGCAGTGAATATCCTNTCACAGGGTGTGCTAGGACCAGACCCTGAACTTTCACAGCGGCACCAACAATTCATCGAGGTTTCGGGTTTTGACAATGTCACAACCAGTGGTGCAGGCGTCGATGTTTGTATTGTCGATACTGGAATAGACATGAGTCACCCCGATCTTGAACATGTTCAATTGGCTGGTTGGAGTGACTTTGTNCAAAATCGCGACGANCCGTATGATGACGAAGGTCACGGAACTGCCATGGCAGGTATTTTGGTNGCCAAGAATTTGCTACCCGGNATCGCTCCCGATGTCAGCTTACATATTGCAAAGGCCATCACAAGCAGTGGNACTGGGACCGATTCAGTCATCGCTTCAGCTGTCGACTGGTGTACCGACAGTGGCGTCGATATCATCTCACTAAGTTTGGGAGGACAACAAGGAATCAACCTGATTTTCTTGAGCACTGATGATTTGGAAGATGCCGTGAATCGTGCCATNAACCAGGGAATCTACGTCGTTGCTGCTGCAGGAAATGATGGGGGAGAAGATGATGATGGTGACGTCTCAAGCCCAGGAAGTGTGGAGGATGTTATCTGTGTTGGAGCCATTGACACGGATGGAAGCATATGGAGAAACTCTTCAGTGGGTGACAATAACTGGCAGGCGTGGCCTCCAAAAATTGCTCGAAGTGACCCNGATAAGAAACCCGAACTAGTCGCACCTGGAGAGCGTATTCCGATGCTCAACGCTCAGATTGGAGGAACCAAGTCACTGTANGCNTGGGGCTCTGGCACCAGTGGCGCCACGGTGTGGGTGACGGGTGCAATNGCCCACATGCTTGAGGAACGACCTGATTTATCGCACAATGGNTCGGGTAGTAATCGCCAAACNGTTGAGAATGTCAAGCAATGGATTGAAGANAGTGTCTTACCACNAGATGGACAAACTGGGCATGATGATTACTATGGGTATGGCCGATTGCAAGTTGATGCATTAATCGCATTGGCTACCGCTTAAGATTGAATAATCCCAACCAGTGTNCCCCCAAACAAAGGAACGAANCCAACCGGATGTGTCGAACCAATCTCATTGATGAATTGGACCCATTGGTTGAAGGCCACAACTCNNNCCTGNTCGGNATTNGTAGGACCNGNTTCAGGAATCTCACCTACATCATCAACAGGNACTTCNGGTTCAGCGGTCANGATTANGCCNCCTGGNACCAAGAGATCNAACGCANGNCGGATCGTGTCGACTTTNCCAATATCTCCNACATCGANNATNACGATTTCGTAAGGNGCACGCAATGGAGGAGCNGAAGATGCTGCCAACTCGCCCAAAGTTGCATTCGCNGCCTTCCAACTGTCCAATTCGGCGCAGAGTGACTCAAACTCCCCGACCCTGACATGCGCCCAATCTTCAGCATCATAACGACGCAANAAGCGCGTGAGGATTACACCAAATTTCCCACCTGCCTCGATCATATCAAAGTGCTCAGGAGCNGGNTTCTCAGACCAATAATCAAACAACCATGNACCAAGATGGCCAATACCTGAACCCACTTCACATACACGNTTTGGNTGAACTCGAGCGACAATNTCTCGAATTCTTCGTCGNAATCCGGTCGGCATCGAAGTGAGTTCCATATGCTCCAATTGCGCACCAATTGNGGCTGCAACATCNGGNTCTTCTCGAGGCATGTCAGGATCTTTNGCCATCAAAGCGGCNAGCGCGTCTTCGATACTCAGGCCCATATNCCACCGGGCGCGCAATCGGTTTTCAAATCTAGTCGCGACGGGATGTCTGAAATACCCCCTGTGGACCGATTCAACTGAGGGGAACCATGGACGATGTCGACGAGGNGTTGAACAACGTCACACGTTGTCCCAGTTGTAACGCACGACATGGGCATGAAATCCTAAAGGAAAAAGTGCTGAAAAATGGCAGTGGTATCGACTACCTGCTCCGTTGCGAAGGGTGCGGGCACGTACACAAAGTAATCTTCCGTGATTCCAAACCTGTTACTGTACGTTTCACACTTTCTGATGGGGCTGATTCAATGCCATTTGAAATGGAAGTCGATGACGACGAAATTTTTGCACTGAATGATGAATTTGAGGCGAATGAGGGGACATGGATCATCACAAAACTTGAGATTGAAGGTGATGAGAAACGTAGGACTGCGGACGCACGAGATGTCAAACGCGTATGGGCAACTCGCATCGACCTTGCTCGTATTAAGCGTACATTCAGTGATGCAGATGTATCATTTTCCGACATGATTGAAGTGGAACCCGACAAGGTATTCTCTTGTGGAACCATTGTCAAACATCGAGGCGAGACATGGAGGATTCGGGCACTTCACTCAGGTACTGGAAGAACCCTATCTGGAAAGATGGTAGCGAAGAATATTCGCAGAATCTTCCTACACCGGCCACCGTCACCGGAGGAAATTGCTGAAAAGCGAATTGAAGACCGAGGTAATTGGAAGGGTCAAAATTTCCCTGGTAGAGAAGAACACCAACAGAAATGGCGGAGTGGAAGACATGAATGAGCGCCATGACCCGAGTGCTTGTCGACGTATCTTGCGTAGCGCCAAAGAGAATGGACTTTCACGACATTTGCTTGATGCGGCGCAAGAACTCAGAGATGGGGTGTATCGAGCTGAGGCGCTTTGCGGACTTTGTCGATTGTCAGAAATGGAGGATGAGGACCGCAGAGAGTGGGTCCCGATAATTATCGACTCTATGTTGGAAGAGGAGCGGTCATGGCGTTTGGCCGAGAGCATCGGCATTGTCGCTAAATCTTCTTCGAAGTGGCCGAAAGGTGCTGCAAGAAAATCCATGATTGAGAGTCTAATTTCCTTGACTGGAGGTTTGCCGACCGGCAAGGACAGAGTCGATGCGCTGAAATCAATTTCCAGTAGAGTTTCGGAGCGCCACATCCCCGAATTGATGTTGTTGGCAATTGAAAATCAAGGTCTTGAAGCAAAAGCTGCCAGGCCGGTGATTAAGGCAATGGTCCAAACAAAGAATCACAAAATGATNAACCAAATCATGCCATTATTGACTGAGGGAGCCCCAGATTTGTCTGTCAGATTACTNGANAGCCTACATCGAATCAGCACTCAGGAAAAGTTTGAGATTCAACCCAGTGCATTGGAAATGGCACTACCACATCTCAAAGATGCGGAGTTTGAAACTGTCCGAACGATGTGTAGTAATGCACGATCTTTGANTGATGTCAAATTGTTGGTAGAAGCGCTTCAAGGTTCTGACGAACGCGCCATTCGGTTTGCAGTGACATTGGCAGGACGAGCCGATCGCGCAGGGGATGCAGAACTGGCACAAACATTGTTGGATGAGGCATCTGAAAACCTAAACTCAATCGAAGGACACCTCCAAGGTAATATTGCGAAAAATATTGCAAAGGGATTTGAAAGGCTTGGATTACATGAGCGTGCGGCNGAGATTAAACCAGTTCGTGCCCCATCCATCATTTCAACCAAAGTTGTCAATGCAGATACACCTCGAAGAGGACACACATTGGCATTGGTGGGCACCTACGAAGGGAGTATCGGGACACCACATCTTCGCGCATTGGCAAGGGCTGCTGGAATCGCTTGGGGATTTGGCTTGGATATTGCACTCATCGACTGGCCCACCAAAGATTTGGACGAACTATGTGTCCGTGCAGTCAAGGAATCTGGAACAGCCGGAGTGAATCACCTAGCACAGTTACTGGAGGCTGAACGTGTCGTNCTCTCATCATCTGAGGATGTACTNGGTGGATCTCTAGGACACCCCATTGTGACAACTCACCAACCAAGAGGTGGGTCTGTGGACTTGACTTCGTTTGAAGGGAGTTTGTGTGTCATGATTGGACTTGGGCGGAATGGGTTACCTGGAAGTGTATTGGAGGCCTGTGATGACCAATTTGAGTTGACAGGGATTGGGGCAAGTTTGGAAACTGCGGTAGCGATGGGTGCCATCGCACAATGTCTATCCAACTTGAATTAGCGACGGTTTGTCCATGGCATGAACATCGATTTCACAATGTGCATGGCAACGTCAGGATTCTCATCAAGTCGACGCATGCTGTATTCATACCAACGATGCCCATATGGGATGTAAATTCGAGTACGATGGCCTTCTTTTGCAAGCTTCCTTCGGANATTGCCGCGTACGCCTAGGAGCATTTGGAATTCATACCCAGGGCCTTTGCCAATTCTAGTTGGAGGTCCATTGTCACGTGGATCGTCAACTTTAGGCCCCATATTTTTCTCTTTGAGAGCAGAGATGGAATGCTCGATTACAGGTAAATCATGAGAGGCAATCCCAACATAAGCACCTGAATCCAACATTTGAGTAATGTGTGAATTTAGGGCTTCGACGATTTCCTGATGGCCAGTAAGTGCAATTTCATCTGGCTCAAGGTAAACGCCCTTGCAAATTCGGAAATCAGCCCCTCCCCCAAGTTGCTTGCAAACCGATTCGATATCGTCGGTGGTCCGAAGTAGGCGAGACTGAAGCACGGTACCCACATTCGTGAGCCCTTTACCATGCATTGAAAGGACAATGTCGATCGTAGATTGTGTTACTCGATGATCTTCCATATCTAGACGAACAAAAATGTCGTGATTTGCAGCGTTTTTCAGTAGACGCTCAATGTTTCGATAGGCCGTCTTTTCGTCAATCAGAAGACCAAATGCAGTCGGTTTGATACTTAGATTTGCATCTAAATTATGCTCTACAATCGCGTCCAAAACGCGATCATATTCATCGATGAAAAATTGCGCTTCATCCAGAGACGAAATCTCTTCTCCAAGTACGTCAATGGTGAAGCAGGCCCCTTCCGAACTAAGTTTTTGCATGACTTTTACCGCACTAGAAATATCCTTTCCTGCAACATATCTTCGTGCCACTGCGGCGACCATGAATCGAGGCATGCACTTGGTAAGGCCGACCATGAACCTGCCAAATACACCCATCTGTACCTCTCCGGCGTTATGTCGCAGTGTGGGAGCACCTTGACAATTTCTTAGGAGTTCTCCCCTTCAATTGCAAAGGTTGACCATTGGCCTAGGTTGTCTAAAACCCAGAAACCTTCATCGCCCCTGTCCACGATTTTAAATCCAATTTCGGCTCTAACCCCTGAATCTGGTTGCGAATGGAATTGCGATTTAGACCAGCGTAAATCTTGCCTCCATCCTGTAATCATCCAAGATCCATCGGACATGTATGCATCTTGAATCGGGCCATTGACATTGACAACAGAAATGTCTTCATCCTCCGAATTCCACCATGCAATCCGATTCTCACTTAACCCGAACATCCAGTTCCCATCTCCACCAAACCAAACTCCATGAATACTCGACTTGAATTGATGAATGCCTTTGCGAATGACCTGGCCGCTATCGCCTTCAATTTCTGCCCATCCACCACCAAGTGAAAAAGCCCAAATTGAATTACCCACCGTCGCCAATACAACCAGAACGTCACCGTCCGGTAAATTGCTTAGCAAATCCCAAGCAAGGGATTTACGCCTCCAAACTTCTTCAGAATCTACACCAATTCGATAGATACCACGGTGGTGTGTACAGAATACAATATCTCCATGATATTCGCAAATAGCCAGTGGTTCAGCATCTAAGATGTGAGACCAAACCGCGCCTGCTACATGGTGATGATTCGAGGTNCCTCCATCAGAGGCTACACGCAAATCTGACATTTCGATACCAGATTGTATNGGCTCTCGCAAATCGATGAGAGCCAAACGTGCAAGAGATAAATCACGTTCNACCCAAGTTGCAGCCAAAAACATCTCTCCAACAAGNGCTGTGTTGGTCACATCCCCTGGGAATGGATGCCGGANAGGATCAAGTGAATTAAGCCGTTGAGGNTGTAGAAAACACATTCCNCCCTCTGTATCNATGTGGACGGCGCGCTCTTGATTNATCAAGAGATGTCGAGGCGGAGTCGGCGTATTGGGTATCGACATCGTCTCGTGGCAGGGGCCGTGATTCAAGAATGAATGGGCAGAGAATGCTGAATACAAATGACATCCTGCCAGTCTCNATGGTAACGTTGCTCATCGTTTCAGAACCCGATATTGCATCGACCATTCAAGGAGATGCACTGCTCGCNAGGGGAGGTTGGTCTTCTTGCGAACCGGTTGAGAATGGGGATGTATGGGTACANGATAACGCCGAAGTCTACCTGTGGTGGTTTGGAAATCGCGTTTTGATGGAAGATCACCTAGACANCAGGTTTNCACAATCCTNAGGNCAAGTCGTAGATGAGGTGATTTTCCTCTCGAGGCATTATGCTGCGAGCGGCAGGCCNAGNCTCACACTACATGTGATNGGTGTACCCGGTGAATCTCCNATTGGAGAAACTGCTGAGTTCGGTGGAATCAAAGGAGAAGTGGTTTTACCCAACACTAGATTTGCTGCATGGTATCGGTTGATGTGTGATGCAGCGCACCACCATGAATTGGTACCTGAGTTTGAATTGACCATTGAAACCACGCATCATGGACCTTGTTTAACCGCACCAACCATGTTCATCGAAATTGGTTCTTCCGAGTCTCATTGGAGTCGTACTGATGCTGCGGAAGCTTGGGCTGACGTAATGGAAAAGGGATTGGGATTGGATGGTGGAGCCGGCATAGGAAACTGGAACTTACTATCGGTTCGAGAACGAAAAAATTCGAAGGTCATGGTGGGGATTGGAGGTGGGCATTATGCCCCAAGACATACAGATGTCCTGCGTAAAACAAACTGTTGGGCTGGCCACCAATTGGCCGGTTATGCGTTGGAAATGTGCAAGCCTGAACACGAAGAATGGGACCCTGACGAAGGTGAACTTCCTGAGGGAGCGTGGAAACATTCCATTCGAGTTTGTGTAGAGAGTACACGTGCGGCATTCCCAGATGGGATGGTAATGGCCCACCTAGATAGGAAATCGTTCAAGGGTTGGCAACGTAGAGTCATCAAGCGATGGCTCAAGCAACTGGATGTCCCCGTAGGCAGAACTGTTGATTTTGAGTAATCACTCGTTCTTCTCTGAATATCCACAGCGGCCACAGTGCTTTCGATCTTTGTGTACTGCCATGAATACACCTGGGCCACACCCAGGCTGAAGACAAACCTCACCATTTCGAACAAGCTTACCGTCTTCGATAGCGTACTTCGATGGTTTCGCTTTCTTCCAATTTTCACCAGAACCTGCCATCACTCTTCACCTCCAGCGATTTCAGCATCTTCTTCAGACGCTGCGGCTGGCGCTTCTTCTGCAGCAGGTGTATCCTCTTCTGCAGATTCAGAGAGTTGTGCGTGTCGCTCAAGGATGTACTTCGGTTCTTTCTCCATATCTTCGCGATTACCGTAGATAAACGCGCTACCCGTGGTCAATGGCTGACCAAAACGCGTGTTTACTGATTTAACCAAGACAAGGTCCTTGGTAGCGCCCGGTTCGAGTTTTACCACGGCTGCAATAATTGCGCCACGAGTAGGTGTTGGAGCACCAACATGCCGCCACTGCCATGAAATTTCAACGCGATTTAGGATTGAGTTTTCTTTTCGATCAATAACTTCCATTTCCTTCCCTTCCTGTTTACTGGTGTCTTACCTTTAGAGCGTAATTTCCTGGTGTATCGATACCCAATGTCTGAGCCACTTGGCTGCGATTGGGTTCGAGCAGAATTGTCAAGCCCTGCCAATCAGCGCTAAGTTGGGCATCAGGACAGCGAGAGCATCTTGGTTCTGATGCCTTGACCCGCTCGATATCATCCTTGTTTTCCTTCTCCCAAGCCTTACGCTCCTTTTCATCAGGATCGCGACCATTGGCGGTCGCAAATGCCAAAATTGCAAGGGCTTTCTTGTTTTTTGCTTTGAGCTCGTTGTTGGACTTGAGCCACCAACCGAGATTGCCGACTTGGACTTCAATAATCATGTGACACTCAGTGCACGCCAGTGATTTGACAGGCATTGATTAGTCCTCCTCATTAAGCCAATCGTGTGCTCCAAGCGCAGTTTGCTTACAGGTCAAACCGATCTTACTGGAACGTGGATCGTGGGGGTTAAGCGACATCGACACGATGCGTGCACGAACTGCTGTACCTTCAGCCAAATATTTGCCAGATTGACGACCTTCGATTCGTCGCAAGCCAACGTTGATGTCGATTTGTTCATCCAATATCTGACTCTTGTGAAGAAGAGCTTCCATCGGCCCAATTCGGACGAATGCACCGAATTCGTGAACTTCGCTGACAGCACCATCCACAATTTCGTTACCATCCATCGTGAACAATAGTGCCTTGAACCTGACTTTTTGATAAATTGCACCATCGCCGTGGATGATGCGGCCACGACCCTGCAACTCATGATCGAATGTTAGCAGGATGTAATTTCCATCATCGTCGAATTTTCCTTCGAATGCATCGTGAGCCAAGCGGTCAACATGCTCTGAAAGCGACTTGCCCTTTTCGATGTACTCTGCTGGAATTCGGATGGTATCTTCAATCATCTCAAGACTGTACATTTGTTTTGCCTCCCCAGGATTTACTCTTACCAAAGGAGGATGCCAAGGACGGAAGACCCGTAAGCCTCCCGTCCCTCACCGGCTTCCGCCTCCAGAGAAGAGGTCGTCCAAGACGTTTCGGCGACCGAAGACCCCTCTATGAACGCTTCGCAAAATAGTGGATTCGGAAAATCACGTTCTGGGTTACTATGTAACCCATGAATGCCCTCAGCGTACGAACGTTCAAGAGGTGTTCTGTGACCAATGCTACCCATGGCGAGTGGGGGCTATGGATTCCTACGCAATCAAATCCCAATGCTGGGATTGGTCATTCTCCTCATTGGTCAGAGTTTGGTCCCTTTNGCAATTGGTGATGATTCNTCTCCAATGCCNAGNACTGGACGAGATGTCGAAGTNTGGACAGATGGTGGAGTTCACTGGCCACAGTTNGCCCGAACCCCGGGNCATGAAGCCATANTTCCAGCNCACTCACCTTCAGTACCCGGNCCCGATGANCTACTGAGTATCACCGACCCTGTCGTCAATTGGATTCACTACCCAACTGAAGATGTTGGTGTCGAAACACTGGGCGTCTCCGCAGGTAACTTCTCAGCGAATATTGACACAGGGGGGCTCGTTCTCGATTCTTGTGCTAGAGATAGCCTGTCGCCAGTTTTTATCCATCAACAAACCATTGGTGGTAACCCTCATGCTATCATGAGGATCGTCGATGGTGATACTAGCCAAACGATGTGGCAAGTTGATATCGGCGCCATTGATTTGGAAGTAAAATCCACTCCAATCATCTTTGATGCCGATGATGATGGTTCTCTGGAAATCATCGTCGTGTATGATGCAAATGGACAAGCTACTGTCGAGTTATGGTCACCGAATATCGAGTGTGACGTGACTGGTTGGAAGCCAGGTGGTAGCCACGAAACGGAACGTTTGTGGAGATGGAGCCACGCTACATTTGAGATGGCAGCAGATCGTACATGCCAAACTTGCCATCGACCTGTGGCTCAACCCTTGCTTGCCGATTTATTTCTTGATGGAAGTCCAGAATTGATCTTGGCCATGATGGACGACATCAATGATGAACCAAATGTAGTTGCACTCCCCCTCCCCACAACAGGAACTCCGAGTACGATTTGGGAAGTGACCATGGACAAGGGTACACACCCTTCAGATCCAGCCTGGGTTCAAATTGACGAAGTATCATCTGCAATTTTATTGACGACAATTGATGAAAACAACGGCAACATGTGGATTTGGAGACTCAATGCAGCCAATGGACAGGTGCAATACGATGACACGTTGAACAATCTTGATGGAGATACTGCTTCACCTCACGTCAGACTCCCCGGGCCGATTATCACTCAACTTGATTCCGACCCTGCGCCAGAAATGGTCATCACCATTCCATCCGACATGGATGGTGCAGGAACAAGTGATGGAGCTGAATTCGTTGGCCTTGATGTGATAGATGCATCTGAGATATTTTCTTTCACATCATCGAATGGGTATGCCGACGCACCACCCGTCCTACTTGATACAGATAACAATGGCATCACTGACAGGATTTGCTGGAATACCTGGTATAGAGATGGATTCTCTTGGCACGGAATGGTCGGCTGCCACGATTATAATGAGGGAAATCAAAACACATTCCTCGATTGGAATCAAATCATCGAAGGAACCTCTGGGAACCCGAATGATGAGATTGCCGTCTCTGCCCCCACGGCGATGAATATTGATGGCACAGGTATGGACGAAATTATTGTGACCTTTGGGAGAACAATGTATGCTCACGACGGTGAAACTGGTTCTCGTTCTTCGATCAATGCCGAGTGGGTGTCTGGAATCGAATTACCTCATCGCACTTGGGCCAGCCACTCACTGGCTGATTTCGATAACGATGGAGCACTCGACTTGTTGGTCGGCGATATGCTGATTTCTCAAGCCGGTGCCGACATCCGCCCATTTGAAGATGGATTGGCCATCACATTCAACCCGAGTACTCCAGACCCTGGAGAGAATGTTACTGTCACCGCTTATTTTGAGAATGCAGGTACAGATTCTACTGATACAGACACATTTGCCAGAATCTACGTTGATGGTGAACTCAAGTATACGCATCGCGAAGGTGTTCTAGAACCCGTGGCACCTACAGGTGATGGGAATTTTGCCTCATTCTCATTTGGATGGGATGGAGGCTTGGGCGAGCACACCTTCGTATTGCACTTGGATGAACACGAAAATGTCACCCAAACTCGTACAGACAACGATGTTACCAGTACCGTCCTGAATATCATCGCCCCCTACAATGTCAGCATTGGCGTCCCCCCCGACCCGGTACGTGTCCTACCAGGTGGGCAACAAGATATCGTTCCATTAATCACATCTACAGGTCGACTTGCAGGGACCTGGAGCATGACCATTGACACATCTGGATTACCCACGAATTGGACACTCACCGACTTAGATCCAAGTGCATCATCCGGAGTCCAAATTGGAGTTGGAAATACATGGAGTCCTACTCTGCGAGTCACGGCACCTCAGGAGGCACTAGGAACAGACAGTGGATTTGTGACCGTCACCATGACATTAGATACGGACCAGAATGTCACCCAGACGGCGATATTGGCCATCGAAGCCGAGCGGACGAGAGGGCTTTCACTACGTGGCGCTGATGGCACTGCAATCTCAAATGGTGTCGGCATCCCTGGAGAATCAGCCGCAGCATGGATACTGGTTGAAAATCTTGGAAATGCCCCCGAAACCGTGTCCCTACAATGGAATTCAACGGCTTGGGGAAATGACATCACCTTACACGACTCAACTGGTCAGGAAGTCATCCCATTGACGCTTGCTCCAAGTGAAATTCGTGAGCTGACGGCTCGCCTAGATGTGCCGATTACCGCGTCTCTTGGAGAAAATGTATCAACGCAATTGACCATGTGTATCGGTGCGGGTTCAAACGAAGAATGTCGGGCGATTGAACTCACGTTCACTGCCAATTTGGTCCAGATTATACCCCCACATATTCGCTCAGTCCCTGCAGATGATCGAACCTGGAATATTGAAGTCCAGTTCCCATCTGGCATCGATGAAATGGAATGGGACATGGCCAGTGCAGGAATGGTGATGGCAGGATGGAATTGGGAGGCTACAGGTGCATTGACAATCGATGGCACTACTTTGCGTGCAAATGGTAACGCAGGAGGTAGAGTGACTGGAACTTTGGTAGTGGACATGCCTTATGCAACTCCACCCATGCTACATACATGGATATCTGAGGAAGGCACAAACGCTGGTGCATCATTGTCCCTTTCACTACAAGTATTGCAAATTCACCGTGGTGAAATAGAGGTCACTTCACCAGTCACCCAACCACACAAGATGGATGTTGGTGTTCAAGAAACACTGATGCTCCGGTTGTCAAACCCGGGCAATGGCCCAGATGCTTACGATATTTCATGGTCGATTGTGCAAAATACAAATTTCTCTCAAGACCCTGGCCTGAATATCCAATTCCCATCAACGCAGTATGCACTTGGCGCAGGTGAATTGCGAAGCGTGCCAGTATCTCTGACCCTACCGACTGAAATGACAGCGGCAGTGACACTACATTTGCAATTCCATATGGCCTCTCAAGGCGACATTGGAGTAATTTCAACCACAGACATGCTGATTGAAGCCCGTCAAGATCACCGATGGGAAATGACCCTGATTGCAAATGGTATCGAAGTTCAAAATGGTGGAACAATCAATGCAGATCCGAATACACAACTACAACTCGAGTTGAATGTAAGCAACATTGGCAATCTGGTGGACCAGATTACAATCAATCCTGAATTTATTGTCCAAGGTGCTGGTTCGGATGATGGTACAGGCTGGTCATCATGGGGGGATTCCAGTGATTCCATTGCAGTCAATTCGTCAGAAATTCTGCAAATTGGTGTGAATGTATCTGCAACTGCATGGAAGGATACTGAAGCCACGATTTCATTTGCTGGAATCAGTGACGACACGAACATCCCAGCATTTGTTATTCATGTCCGAGTCAACCATCTCCCAGGGTGGTGGATTTTGGCTGGTGGAGCCAATTTGGATATCGATCGAAACGGTGCAAATGTATCCTTGGTTGTTGAGCAACGAGGGAATTCACCTGCCGTACCATTCATCAATGGTTGGGTTGATGTCGGGGGTTGGACCCTGAATATTAGTGAAGATTTACCAATGCTGAATCCAGGAGAGAGTACACAATTCAATTGCGAGATTATTCCACCAGAAGGTGCGATTTCGGGGTATACGGTTGAATTGACCCTCAGGGCACGTAACGCAGATGGATCGGGTATGGGGCAAACCACGCTTCCACTTCGTGTTGCTGCATGGCACGATTATGCATTGGTTCACGATGAAGCCTGGCTCATTTCATCGGTTGGAGGTTTGCCTCTGGCAATGCTTTCGAATTTAGGCAATGCTCCGACGACAATCAATGTAGAAGTTCTTGGATTACCCGATGGTTGGACTCTGAGTGGAGCTACGCAAGTGAGTTTGGGCATTGGAGAAAGTGTGGGCGTACCATTGTCTGCCACCCCACCTACGGAGGGCACAGGATTTGGAAACAGTGTCACGCTACGAACAAGTGACGAGTTTGACACGCAAAAAGAAGTAACCTTGACACTGACGCAAAGTGATCGTTCATGGTCGACTAGTCCCGTTTTGTTTGGAACATCAGGTGATGTTCTAGAGCTAATATTTGACCCTGGTTTTGAAGTGAATTCTGTACAAGAGGATGGCAACCCATTACAGGAAACAAATGATGGAAGTTGGTTATGGAGTGTACCGCCCGTAGATACTGACGACACTCTAGATGTAGACGGTGTTTCTCTAGACTATTGGGCCCGTGTACGTGACCCACCTACACGAACTGGGACCTGTGTACTAAACCCGCTAGATTCCAATCCAATCGCTTCATGTTCAATCCAAAATGGAACGAGTGAAATTGATTGGACGGCCATTTTGCGTGATGAAAGTGGAGTTGTGATTGATCACCTAGCAGGAAATGTCGTGGCCAATACAACCCTGAGTAGCATCAACCTAAGCGCGAGTACATGGCAACCTAATCCCGGCGAACATACACTCGAAGTGATTCTTGTTGACGGGAATGGGGCCTTAATAGCCCAAGCAACTCGCGTTGTCATGATTCGAGATTCAGAATGGAATTTGGGTATCACTGGGGTTGAGGTCCGTGAAGAGGCAGGTCAGCAACAAATTGTAATTTCAACGTCTAGGCAAAACCACTCAAAACTCGCCAATTCGAATTGTTATTTGCAACTGAGCGCTAGTGGTTGGGAAGCCAAGCATCTTGTAGATGTGGTCGGAGATTTAGCACCGCAAATTGCCGTTGACCGTCCAGACCTACCCGCTGGCACAACTGTCAACCTTGAATTGACATGTGATGCACCTTGGGATCAAGATTCAGATGAAACAGATGATGTTAATCTGATTGTATTGCCCGGAGGTACTGCTGAACCAGAAGAAGAACGAGACTACGCCCTCCTACTCGGTAGCCTTGTAATCGTCTTCGGAACCATGGGCTTATTCGGTCTCATTCGACCAGATGTGGGCCCTCGCAAAGTAGAGCGAAGACAGCGAGTCCGAAAGCGAAAGAAGCAGACGCTGACCCAAAGAACCGCACCAGCAGATGATATCGATGACGACATTCAATTCGATGACGAAGAAGTGGAAACTGTAGACGATTTGATCGAATTTGAGGACGATGTTGAGGAGGAAGAGGTTGCCGAAGAAGTCGAGGAAAAACCGATTTCATTGGACGATTTCGAAGCAAGACTCGAGAGGTTACGTGAACGTCGAGATCGACTTGGAGGCGAGTGATTGGAACAGATTGATATTTCTTCAGTGACCCCATTTTACACCTTTGACCCCTTACAAGGAACTGAGGTTTCTCAATTCCTTGAGATCCTCACTGATTGCTACAAAGGCATTGATAGGCTTGCCCAGCTTGATACCGAGTGCCCAATGATTGCAGCCAAATTGAGTGAACAAGGTGCGATTTTTTCTCAAGGTAGGGGAGATGTTTCATGGGATGATGCCACCATCGTATTTGTCGCATTAAGAGCAACTGAAGCAGATGGAGCACCTTCGGAACCCCTTGAGAGGGGGATCTCTATCGAGCGTCTGGGTCGATTTCCTATGAACGAAGGTAACTCTATTGCCTACTTACGGGCTCATTTAATTCCTGAAGAACCAGGTGATGAAGGTATCCAACTTCTGGCGCAACTAGATTCTGGACTACGGGCAGAATCACTAACCCACGACCATTTGAGTATCGGCTTTGGTGGTATGATCTTACACGGTTGGTTATCATCAGATGATGTGACTGAAATACGCACCTATCTCGAACAATCTCTTTGGAAAGTGAACCAAAACGAGCCACTCGATGGAGGAGTTCGTGAAATCGTACGGCATCTTCTGATTGTCCTAAAGTCCGCTGAAAAGCGAAATCTCGGAATCTTGATGCGACGCCATTGAATCAGAATTCTTCACCGGTCAATCGCTCGTACATACTCGCGTATAGCGATGAGGTCTGGTCGATGACATCTTGTGGCAGAGCTGGGATGGGAGGCTCTTCAGTACCTGCCTCTCTGGCAGCATACAAATCATCGTGGTGGCCGGTTCCAAGGTAATGTTCACGAACAAACTCTTTCGATAAAGACACAATTTCACCGTCCTCATAATCAGCAGCAGCCCACCATCGGTCCTCATCTAGCGTCCCAAAAGAATCCACTAGAACTGGGACACGACCATGACCCAAGGCAAATTCCTTCTTTCCATCAACGTGAATGAGGCCACGCTTTGCCGCCTCAGTATGGATGATTTCATCGACCTTGACGACAATCGCCAAAATCGAATCGAATTCTGCATCTGTCAGGTTTGAAATTTCCAGCGCTTCCTTACGGTCAAGCAAACGGTCGAATTTCTCGAACTTTGTTGAGACCTCAAGGTATGGCTTTGGCAATTTAATCCCTTCATGTAATTCAACACCTGGTTCAAATCCAAATTCCTCGGAACCCACGTCGCCACGCTTGTATCGGCGCCAACCGCCACCGGCAAGGTAGTGTCTGCAAATGACTTCTAGGGGGACGAATACGTTCTCCATGTCCCGTGGAATAGCACCTGGTTCACGAATGACTTCGAATCGACGTGCGAGAACACGATCTGGAGCATTCATCTCAATGATGTGTGTATCACAAATACCTGCTTCTTCGACCAACTTGAACCAATGACATGATGTTCGATTAAGACTCTCCCCTTTACGCGGAATCAACGAAGGAATGATTTGATCAAAAACAGAAATTTGATTGGTGTATCGGAACTCAATCACATCTGGATCGTCGGTACTCCATACTTGCTTGACTTTGCCTGAATATAACAACTCGCCCATGTGCAAATCGCTGCCGAATCCGTCTTTGAACATTGGGTGGCACCAAAATGCTCAGATGAGGCCCAAAGCGTCCTCAATTCGATTCAATTCTGGACCTGTGGTTTGCGACCCAGCCCAAGCTCCTTGGTCAGTGGCAATACACCCAGAACCGACGTACGGAGAACCGAAGTTGACTGTCCCAACCATGGCTGGAACATCCAGAACCGACTCAATGTTTTCAACTTCCATCTCTGTGACATCAGGATGTAAGAGTACACCGCGGTTGTTGCAAACGGAAACGCTCCCTGGCGTGTCATTTCCTGCAATCCCAATGGCCACACAATCAACTTTCAGAGTTTCAGAGAGCACCTCAATTCCTTCTTCAGGAAGGATGGGGCTGGCGACAGCGCCGTTCTCGTTGACAATCAGAAGATTGCCAGCAGCATTCACTCCGCTTTCCATAACAACAACATCTCCGAATGAAGTTAGACGGTCAATTTCTTCTTCAGTCGCAATATCTGCAACAGCGATACCATTGGAATTCCCAGCAATCAGGGCACCGACCAAGGAACTGCCACCAACAGACATTTGCGCGACCTCAAGGCCTAGCGCATCCTCAAGACCTGTGATATCTTTCTTTGTAAGTTGCATAGGCGCAAACAAGACGCGCCCAACCATGGCTAGATGTACGCCAACCTGGCTGGTTCCAAGGATGTCCGACGCTTTCAGGCTCATGCGAACACTCCGTTGAACTTGCGCGGTTGGCGAGGTCTATTAGCGGTACCGATTGAATCTATGTAGCCTAACGGCCTTGCAAAAAAGATGCGGGGGTAAAAAGAAGTTGGATCACGGCCGGTCCGAAGACCGGCCGAGATCCGGAAAGAGGAGTGAAGGAGACACAACGACACGCGTTCCCGTGGACTCTCGTACCACAGTACAAACAGTGACGCAGGAGGTCTTGACTTCCGGGTTCGGAATGGGACCGGGTAGACACCTCCGCTATGGTCGTGTACAACTCCTCTCGAATTTGAATCGACGTTTTTATTGAACAGAGGCCCACACAGGTGTGGGTGCGGAAAAAAATAGAAGATGCTCGAGCGATTAGTGCTGCTGGGCTACACACCTCGGCGAACCTTGGTGCTTACACCCGCAGTCTATCAAACCGATCTTTTATCGGAGCTCTGAGATACCTCGTCTTCAGGTTGACTTCGAGCTTAGATGCTTTCAGCTCTTATCCATTGGTGCGTGGCTACCCAGCATTGCCTTAGCAGACAACTGGTAGACTAGTGGCACCGAGACTCCGTTCCTCTCGTACTAAGAGCCCCTTCCCGTCAGGTATCTTACGCGCTTCAGCCACAAAGCAACAAACCTGTCTCACGACGGTCTAAACCCATCTCACGATCCCTTTTAATGGGCGAACAACCCCACCCTTGGGTCCTGCTGCAGACCCAGGATAG
>NZXM01000080.1 GCA_002701965.1 Methanobacteriota archaeon
ACACCAATCATACCACTCACGAACCCGATAGAGCCACCCACGGGTGCAGCAATATTCCACCGCGGCTCGGATTCAACGACAGAATCTGTTACATTGACATTAAACAACCTCCAAGCCGCCGCCAACAGGCATATCGACAATAATAGGTCGTAAATCGAACCATCAACAGTGAGGTAACCCCCAACCATTGCCATCGGAATACTCGCTACAATGAATGGAACCGTCAGTTTTGGCACATGATGTCCAGCCCGATGAAAGTGATAGAAGGCGATTGCAGCAACGATCAGGTTCAGGCACCAAGCGTGCTGTTTCAACCAAGCAGATTCCATGGTTCCATACGTAGTCAGGGAGAGAACAGCAAGGTAACCCGACGCTCCACCATGCCCGACACTGGAATACAGCGCTGCCACGACCATGAGTGCCAGGCANATGGCAACCANCACCCACTCCATGCGGACCCCTCGCCTGCGTTGCCCTCAAACCCTTTGCCAACCTCCCCTCATCATGGAGAAATTCGTCAGCATCGAGCGCGCCATCGAAATCGCTCGCCAGACCCCTCCCCAATCAAGTATTGAGACCATTCCAATTCAAGAGAGCCTAGGACGGATTTTGGCTGAAGACATATCCTCAAAAGTTGACGACCCGGCTTTTGATAATTCAGCCATGGATGGATGGGCTGTACGTAGCCAAGACAAGACACGAATCGAAATCGGACAAACCAGCGCGGGCGAAGCACCGACAAAAATCGGCCCAGGAGAAGCAATTAGAATCATGACAGGGGCACCAATTCCTGACGGTGCAGACGCGATCGTGATGATTGAAGATGGTCTCCAAGGAGAAGCCAGGCCCCACTTTATTCGTCGCCAAGGAGAAAATCTCCGGGCCGGCAAAGTTGCGTTATCTAAAGGACAACAAATGACACCTGCAGCCATTTCTCTCGCAGCAACAATGGGACACCACACTATTCCTGTTCGCACGAAATTACGAGTCGCAGTCATTAGTACGGGTGATGAATTGGTTCAACCCGGACTCGAACTAAGTGCGGGCCAGATATACGAATCAAATTCGTATGGTCTGTGTGCTTTGTTGGAGAAAATAGGTTGCGAACCCATCCTCTATGACGTCGTACAGGACTCTCTAGACGGCCTCCGAAAAACCCTCGATTCATGCGATTGTGATTTGATTATCACCAGTGGCGGCGTCAGCATGGGCGATCGTGACTTCGTCCGCAAACTCATGGAAGAGGAGGGACAAATCCACTTCTGGAAAGTTGCGATGCGACCCGGTGGCCCACCTCTATTTGGAACATGGAATGGCACCCCATTATTCGGGCTTCCTGGCAACCCTGTAAGCAGTCACTTGGTATTCCAATTGGTCGTAGCGCCCTGGATTGCACCAGAGATACAACTGTTCAAAACCATCCAAGTGAAAATGCTAGACGCAGTCAACGGCGCACCGAACAAAGTCTGTTTTCGCCGAATCAAAATATCGAACGAAAACGGGATAATGGTTGCTAGAACACACACCCATCAGGGAAGTGGCAACATCCATTCAATGGTTGCACACAACGGCCTTACAATCCTTCCACCAAATACCAATGCGTCTATTGGAGATCGAATCGAGGCACTATGGTTCAACGACTAGGTAAGCAACAATGATTCAAGAACAATCGCTACAACGTGATGTCATGCCGAGCGACGACGGTTGGATTATTGTGCGTGGTGCGCGCACACATAATCTCCAGAATATCGACGTCGAAATACCTCGGGGAAAGTTCGTCGTTGTGTCAGGCGTTTCAGGTTCTGGGAAATCCAGCCTCGCCTTCGATACACTGTACGCGGAAGGACAGCGAAGATACGTCGAGAGCCTCAGCTCATACGCAAGACAATTCTTAGGGCAAATGAAAAAGCCCGATTGTGATAGTATCGAAGGACTCTCACCATCAATTAGTATTGATCAAAAACAGGGGAGTCATAATCCACGCTCGACAGTCGCTACAGTTACCGAGATTATGGATTATCTCCGTTTATTGTGGGCCAGAATCGGCCAACCCCACTGTCCAGAATGTGGTGTCGAGGTCGCGCGCCGAACAGTACAAGAAATTGTAGACGACATTGTTTGGCATTACGAGGGGCACGGAATTTTCGTTTGGTCTCCCGTGATTCGAGACCGCAAAGGAACACATGCAGATCTATGTTCTTCTCTGGCTGAGCAAGGCTATCTCCACGGTCGAATCAATGGCCGCGATGCAGAATTTGAGAACCCCCCCACCCTGGAGAAAAATCTACGACACAATATCGACGTCAGAATCGATCGAATGAGGCTGAACCGCGCGAATCGCCAGCGTCTTACCGAATCTGTGGAGTCCGCCCTAAAGCTTGGAGGTGGAGGCCTCGCGATCGAATCCTTTGAGGCCCCAAAATCGGATTTTAATTACACCGAAGGCTCGAAGGCCATGCATACTGAGAAAGGGACCACTACACCATATTCTGAGGAATTTGCATGCCCTGTCCATGGGGCCTTCTTACCCGAAATGAGTCCCCGAATCTTCTCATTCAACAACCCTCTCGGCGCCTGCCCAGAGTGCCAAGGCCTGGGTATTCAACGCCGATTCAGCCACGACCTTTGCATCGACGAATCCGCAACAGTTGACGAAGGCTGTGTCTATCCTTTCCGAAAGTCGATGATGTCGGGTTGGTATAAGTCATTGATGCGGCAAACCTTCGAGCACTACGGTTTGGATATACACACACCGATTAGAGAACTCGATGAAGATGCCAGAGACATCCTCCTTTGGGGCAGTGGGTCTACCTCAATCCAATATGAATTCACCAGCAAAAAAGGCTCATCATATCAAATGTACAGACCATGGGAAGGGGTCTTTGGTCGGTTGGAGCGCACCTTCACTGAAACTACCAGTGAGAGAACCCGCACGCGAATGTTGTCATACATGACCGATGAACCTTGTATTACATGCAATGGCGCCAAATTAAATCCAGCTGTTCGAGGCGTGATTGTTGGGGGCACAAACCTCCCTGCGTTCAATAGCTCAAGCATCCTTGAAGCCCTGGCCATCACCCAAATATGGGTCAATGGGAAGTTCGATGATGAGTTTTGGAATGAGATTGGTAGACCCACACCGGATGTATCGAACATTCGAATGTTGAATGAAAGGGAGCTGTTTATTGGGCGTGAAATCATCAAAGAGATTGGCAATAGATTGCGCTTCTTAGCTTTGGTAGGCTTGGATTATCTTACATTGGATCGAAGAGCAAACACCCTGTCAGGAGGTGAGAGCCAAAGAATTCGCTTGGCGACCCAAATCGGCACCCGATTGACAGGAGTAATGTACGTCCTTGACGAACCTAGTATCGGCCTTCACAGCCGCGATAATGACCGACTGCTTACCACACTCCGGGAACTCTGCGACCTGGGCAACACACTAATCGTAGTCGAACACGATGAGGCCACACTTCGTCAAGCCGATTGGTTGGTGGATATTGGACCCGGCGCTGGTAAGGCTGGCGGACGAATCGTTGCAAATGGTTCACTAAAGCAGTTATTGAAGTCAAAAGACAGCATCACCGGTGCTTACTTGTCAGGAAAGAAATCAATTGAAGTTCCCAAACAACGCGTTGAACCGACCGAGAAATCGATTCAACTACGCGGAGCCCGATTGAACAATCTACAACACATCGATGTCGAAATCCCAATCGGATGCATGGTTGCAATCACCGGCGTTTCTGGTAGTGGAAAGAGTAGCCTAGTCACTGGAACACTGGCCCCTGCACTGCAACGAGATTTGAACGGTGCAGATACGGCACCCGGGCCCATGGAGTCCATTTCCGGTCACGAAGATTTAGACAAAACCATCGTCATTGATCAGGCACCTATTGGACGGACACCACGCTCCAACCCAGCTACATACACAGGTGTATTCACTCCTATTCGCGAATTATTCGCCGAGACCCAACTTTCTCGAGAACGCGGATACATGCCAGGGCATTTTTCCTTCAACGTCAAAGGCGGGCGATGCGAAGCTTGCAAAGGCGGGGGCTCAAACAAACTTGAGATGAATTTCCTTCCGGATGTATGGGTCACCTGCGAGGTCTGCAAAGGCTCCCGATATACACGTGAGACACTGGAGGTCACTTGGAAAGGCAGAACAATCTCTGATGTTCTAGCGATGAGTGTAACAGAAGCAGCCAACTTCTTCGCGAACCAAAGGAAGATCCATCGAATTCTGAAAACACTTGAGGATGTCGGACTCGGCTACATTCGGCTTGGCCAACCAGCCACAACACTGTCTGGTGGAGAAGCCCAACGTGTGAAACTAGCCACCGAATTACACCGTCCAGCCACCCGCCCTACAGTATACGTTCTCGATGAACCCACTACAGGACTGTCAATGGCAGACGTAGACCAACTGGTCCAGGTCCTCTTACGTATTCGAGAAAATGGACATACCGTAGTCATCATCGAGCACAACCTCGATGTCGCCAAATGCGCTGATTGGGTCATTGATTTGGGCCCAGAAGGCGGTGAAGGGGGAGGGCAAATCGTTGCAGTTGGTACCCCAGAGGATGTTGCAAACAACCCTGATAGCTACACAGGCCAATTTCTCGCAACCCACCTAAAAACCACTTAATCGTCCGCTTTATTCAAGGACGTCCAGTAAAAACCCGATAATGGGCTTCCATGGTAAACTCTCTATCTAACAATGGTCTAAGCGAGGAAGACCACCTTCTATTGGAGGGCACTTTCACTCGTATTTTGGATTATTTAGCCAGTAACAGCAACCGTGAGGTACCACTGGCAACCATCCACTCGGCCATAGATCTCTATACTGAGATGGACCTATCCATCTCTGATGGTGGCGTTGATGTTGAATCACTGTTAAGTGATATTGATGCTTATCTTCAGTATTCTGTAAAAACCAGCCATCCCCACTTCATGAATCCGTTTTGGGGCGGCCCCCCAGTACCCTCATTGATCGGGGAATTTATTTCCGCATTAACAAACACCTCAATGTACACGTTTGAGATTGCCCCCGTTGCAACACTGATTGAACAAGAAATGATCCAATTGATGTCTAAATTTGCGGATTACGACAATGGAGAGGGCACATTCACATCCGGAGGCTCGAATGGCAATCTGATGGGCCTGCTATGCGCCCGTGATCATAAATTCCCAGATGCAAAATTCTCAGGGTTTACTGACACCCCAGTCGCCTTCGTCTCAGTTGAATCACACTATTCGGTCGAGGTCGCGGCAAATACACTTGGGATGGGGACAGACAATCTGGTTGCTGTTGAAAGCGACGATCAGGGCAGGATGAATGTAGCCGACCTCCAAGCGAAAATTTCCGAACAAAAAGCCGCCGGTAAAACACCATTTTGTGTGATTGCTACATCAGGGACCACCGTCAAAGGAGCATTCGACCCCCTTCCTGAAATTGCAGATATTTGTGAGCGAGAAGAGATATGGCTCCATGTCGATGCGGCATGGGGTGGAGCCGCACTCCTTTCTCCAACAACACGGAATTTAGTGCAAGGTATCGAACGAACCCACTCACTCTGTTGGGACCCACACAAGATGATGGGGATGCCAATCAGTTGCTCAGTATTCCTAGTCAACCAATCGGGTATACTGAAGGATGTGTGTTCCCATAGCAGCTCTGCACACTATCTCCTCCACAAGAAGAACGCAGAATTCGACATGGGCCGTATGAGCCTACAGTGCGCCCGTCGAGTAGACGCACTGAAATTATGGCTGACTTGGAGGTCAGTCGGCAATCAAGGATGGGTCGAGAAAATTGAAAATTATATGTCTCTCGCGGCGTATTTGACAAAAAAGGTCAAGCAAGAACCCACCCTAGAACTCGTTTTGGAACCCGAATTCACAAACGTATGTGTGAGGTATGCTGGACACAACCTTTCATCGCAGTCGCAAGACGAAATCACAAATCAAATCAGGACTGAGATGTTTGAACGAGGAAAATTCATGGTCACAAAGGCACTAATCGACCACAGACCCATCTTGAGGCCGGTGATTGCAAATCCAGCAGTCGATCAGAAATCACTTGACAAATTCATCTCAGAAATTACAACAATTGGTGCCCGAATGGAAGCGGTATTACCTCAAAAATAAGCAGAAGACCACCGCCGGTTTGTTCAAGGACGGTCTTCGAAAACCGCCTCCCCGTAGGGGGAGGCGTATGGACACAACACCTGTACATCTAATCGAAGTCACACCACGTGAACTTCCTGGGTTACAAGATACNCGNGGCGAGAGTATTCGCAGNATGNTANNNGCNGATCANNATCTCAAAATTGGNNCNGTNCGTTCGATTACAGGATACCAAGTCAAAGCAAACCTNTCTGGNGAACAACTNCTACAAAGCCTNCAAGATTTGTTCACCGATCCAATTATCGAGCAGGGGACAGTNAATAACAGTCTNNTNGATGTGGACGAAATTTTCCCAAANAANCCNGAACTNGCCATNATGATNGGNTTCAAACCAGGTGTGACNGACAACGCNGCNCAGGCCGCNCTTGANGGCCTNCACACNCTNTTCCCTGAACAAGNAAATGCACAAATTTCGACCACGATGACTTACTTATTTTGGGANNTNCCNAANGATGTNGATACACTTTGGTTGGCCAACACATTNCACAANCCNATGATTGAGCGTGCAGCGATGGCNAAGCCCGAACAATGTGCAGAATCCATTTGGCCTCAACTTTCATTCCCAGATCGCCCACCAGCAGCATTCACCCCACCCACCACAATTGATCTGGAGGTCGATGACCAGACACTCATGACCATCTCCGAAGATGGCCTTCTCGCTTTGAATCTAGAGGAAATGCAAGCAGTGCAGGGACACTACCGGGCCCCTGAAATTCAAGCACAAAGAACGGAACTAGGCCTCCCTCCAAACGCACCAACCGACGTCGAACTCGAGTGCTTGGCACAAACATGGTCTGAGCATTGCAGCCACAAGATCTTCGCAGCGAAAATCCATCACGTTGATACAGTAACAGGTGAGGACGTAGAAATTAATTCATTGTTCAAAACCCACATCATGCAACCTACATTGGACATGCAGGAGCAAGTTGATTGGTTGCTGAGTATTTTCCATGACAATTCAGGAGTCATTGAGTGGACAAAAGATTGGAGCCTATGCATCAAAGCGGAGACACACAATTCTCCAAGCGCATTAGATCCATTCGGCGGAGCTATGACTGGAATCGTGGGAGTCAACCGTGATATTCTCGGAACCGGTTTAGGTGCAAGACCCATTGCAAACATGGACGTCTTCTGCTTCGGCCCACCTGACTTCTCAGGCCACCTTCCCGGCGGCTTNTTCCACCCATCCCGTGTTCTCCGTGGGGTCCATGCCGGAATCCGCGCAGGTGGCAATGAGTCGGGCATCCCTACAGTGAATGGGGCGATAGTCTTCGATGACAGATACATCGGCAAACCCCTTGTTTATGCCGGGACAGTTGGAATCATGCCTCGACACCTTCCCGATGGTCGGGAAAGTCACGACAAAACCCCAGAGCCTGGTGACATTGTGTACATGTTGGGTGGTAGGGTTGGAAGTGATGGGATTCACGGCGCCACATTTTCCAGCCTAGAGCTGACCGAAGAGAGCCCCAGTAGTGCGGTTCAAATTGGCGACCCCATCACACAGAAGAAAATGCTAGACATGGTCTTAGAGGCAAGAGACTCAGGCCTCATTCAAGTCATCACTGACAATGGTGCCGGTGGACTTTCGAGTAGCGTTGGAGAAATGGCTGAGTTGACGGGGGGTGCCGAACTGGACCTCGCAGTCGTTCCCCTCAAGCAACCAGGCCTATCNCCTTGGGAGATTTTGGTTTCTGAAAGTCAAGAACGGATGACAGTCGGGGTTAGGAAGCACGATGTTGAGGCCTTTGAAGCCCTTGCGGAATTACACGAAGTCGAGGCAACAGCGGTCGGTACTTTCACAGATAGTGGNGCCTTTATTGTCAAACATGGGGAATCAACCGTTGCCCATCTACCCATGACTTTCCTTCACGATGGCTGCCCACAATTGAAGCTTGAAAGTGAGTGGGCCCCNCCAGAACACGAATCACCCATCTACCCCGATGTTGATGCCAAGGGAATGGGCTCAATTCTAGAGANAATCATGGCCCGTCCAAACATTGCGAGTAAGGAATGGTGGGTCAGACAATACGATCACGAAGTCATTGCACAATCTGTAATCAAACCATTTTGCGGGGTCAATCACGATGCCCCTGGGGACGCTGCAGTCATCGCACCCCTGCATGGAGAAACCCGCGGCGCAGTCGTATCCTGTGGGATTGTACCTAGGTATTCAGATATTGACGCATATGCGATGACCGCTGCAAGTATCGACGAAGCAGTTCGAAACGCCGTTTGTGTTGGAGTCGATTTAGACAAGATTGCTGGTTTGGATAATTTCTGTTGGCCCGACCCCATCGAAAGCGAAAAAACACCCGATGGGCGTTTCAAACTGGCCCAACTTGTCCGCAGCAATCGCGCACTAGATGACGTGTGTAGAGCCTACAATTTACCCTGCATNTCCGGCAAGGACTCTATGAAGAATGATGCCAAATTGGATGGCCAAAAAATCAGNATNCCCCCCACACTCCTGTACACTGTTCTCGGNGACCANCAGGANGTCCGNAAAGCGGTCTCCAGNGATTTCAAAGATTGTGGNGATACGATTTTCNTGCTTGGAGAAACCCATCAAGANTTAGGTGCNAGTGAACTGAGTTACATGCTTTCAGAAGAGACNGGAGGCGGCATCGGCAANGATGTCCCNCAAATCGATACCACCCGCAATCTCGCNCTATACCGCGCCCTTACTAGCGCCATGNGNGANGGGTTGGTCCGCAGCGCTCACGATTGTAGTGACGGNGGTTTGNCCACCGCCATAGCAGAGTGTTGCTTNGGTTGCGATGGCGGCACAACCATCAGCCTTGATGGTATTGAGGGGGTTGACAATTGGGCTGCACTGTTCGGCGAATCTCTTGGAAGAATTGTCGTCACCGTCTCACCAGAAAACGTGCAGCGCTTTGGCACCATCATGGCGAAACATAGCGTGACTAAACTGGGCCAAGTCGATGATAAAGAAACACTCGAATTCACTCGGGATCAAAACACAATCCTCTCCTCGAACCTTTCCGATTTACTTCAAGCGTGGAAAGGAACACTCCACATGGGAGGTGGAGCCTAATGGCCACTACAGTTAGAGTCGCAGTACTCTATGGGTTTGGCATCAATTGTGACCATGAAACAAAGGCCGTGTTTGAAATGGCTGGGGCTGAAGCCGAACGGATCCACGTCAACGAATTGGTCAATGGTGACAAGACACTGGCAGACTATCACATCATGGCGGTACCTGGTGGATTCTCGTTCGGAGATCACCTTGGCAGTGGTAGATTGCTCGGTAACCGCTTGNGATTCGGTATCCGNNAAATGGTCCAAGATTTTGTCAAGTCAGGCAAACTCGTCATCGGCATCTGTAACGGATTCCAAGTGCTCGTCAAGATGGGCTTACTCCCGGGTGATGAAGAAGTTTCATTGACACAAACCGCCAGCTTAACTCTCAACAACACAGGACATTATGAGGATCGATGGGTCCACCTAGAGTTCGACCCGAATAGCCCCTGTGTGTGGACGAAAGGACTCGAGCGAATCCGAGTTCCAGTTCGGCACGGTGAAGGCAAATTCGTGACTACCATCGATGCAAATCTCGACCAATGGGCCGAAAACGGACAGTTGGTCGTGCGATATATCGACCCATCTGATGCCTATCCAAGCGCCGGTGACGACCCCCTCCCCTTCCCCATCTGCCCCAATGCAAGTATGCGTAATATCGCAGGTGTTTGCGACCCCACAGGACGTGTGTTTGGTTTGATGCCTCATCCCGAAGCGAATCACAGCACATGGTTGGGTGCAACATGGACCCGAGAAATGCCCGAACATGGTGAAGGTGAAGGAATGCAAATATTCCACAACGCCGTAAAATTCGCTAAAGAACACCTTTGATTGCATTCACCGGATGAAGCGTTAAAGCAACCCCTCCCTCCTATCAGTTCATGAGTACAGATTACGAGCCAATCGGTTCCATCATCGAAAAACCCGAAACGGTCGTCTTTGGTACATCAACATCTCCATTTGGAGTCGTCATATCCAATACAGGACGCCCAGCGTCGATGATGACTTTCACCGACTCAATTATCACAGTCCTTTCGAAGTATGTCGACTTTTCAGGGCGTGCATCACGCTCAGAATATTGGTGGGCCTACCTCGCCACAGTAATCGTTGGCTTCGGATTCGGCATCATTGATAGCATACTATTTGGATGGGAATATGAGGATCCAATGTGGCTCTCTGATATTTTCAACCTAGTCACGTTTTTACCCCTACTCGCTGCTGCTGTCAGAAGAATCCATGACCACGGGAAATCAGGCTGGTTTATTCTTGTTCCATTCTATAATTTGTACCTCATCATTGCCGATGGACAACCTCAACCAAATCTCTACGGTCAAGTCCCAACCAATGTTCGAGTCATACCCTAATCATCACAAAAAACCCACAAAACCCCATCTAATCTCTCTAGATTATAAGCGAAATTCAATCCCCAAAGTCCATGCAACCAGGTCCGAATCAAACAGCAAGTGCCCCGCCCACCGTACAAGTTGGAGGCCAAATGGCACAGGGTTTCGCAGGCCAGCAAGTGATGATGATTGAACAAAAAAGTTCCCTCCCTATCGTTGTTGGTGTAATTTTCTGTCTCTTTCAAGGCCTTGGGATTCTTGGGGGTCTCGCAATGGTCTTTGGTGGTGCACTAATCGGAGGCATTGGTGGTGAGGAAGCCGCTGCTGCAGCTGGTATTGTCGCAGGTATTGGTGTATTGATATTGCTTCTTTCAGGTATAGGAATTTGGGCGGGAGTCTTAATCGCACAGCGAAAGAAGCTGGGTGTAAAAATAGCATGGGGCCTTATTGCTGCGGGTAGTATTCTCAGTATATTGGGCAGCGTTCTCGGTGAAGCCCCAATCGATTTTGTGAGCCTCGGATGCAATGGAATATGCGCCCTTTTCGTAGGAATTCCATTGATGATATCCAGCGCTAGCCAACACATGGAATGATGATATCAATCATCGAGGATATCATCTAGGCTTTCTACAGCATCGCTTAACTCATCACGCCTGGCTTTCCTCTTTGCGACGTGCTCATCAGCAAGGAGCTCTTGTAACTCTACAGGCGCATCCTGTACAGCAGCATTGGCAATCACCCTGTCTGTGAGGGACAAATCCTCTCCAGGGCGATCGGAACGATCTACTTCATCGATGACGCGACTTGGCACAGTCCTGCGACCCATATGTTCTACCTCCACCTCATCAATTTCGTCAGACAGTGACTTCGCCAATTCAGGACTAGGGGCCCCATCTTTCCATTCACTACGATTGGCCATATCACGGATGAGGGAACCTTTCTGCTTATTCCGGTCCGCCTCGAACCGAGCTTCGACACCTTGTTGAGTCGTTGCTTGAACAACCTCTTCTTCATCATGATCTGCAATTTGGCGAACATATCCTCGCATCTGCCCTCCAACCTGCTTTCGTTGGCCTTGGCGATAGGCAGCAATCGCCTCCCTCCAGAATAAAATCAGAACGAGTCCAGTGACCACGAAAAGAATGAGCAGCGCGTTGTTCACTGGAGCACCAACCATCGAGAATCAAAGACCCATCATGAAACATACCCTTCTAAGAACCCTCAAAGAGGTGCATTGGTTGGAGTGCCTTGTCGCCATGGTTGAGAGTCAAAAGCCCCGGACCGACTTGGTCGAAGACGATCCCTTTGCTCGAACAACCCGACCTGCTTCTCACGCAGGTGTAAGGGATGATGGGAATTGGCGAACCCAAACGGGGCCACGAGTTGTTCAAGTTCAATTCAGTCCGTTTAACCGAGGATTCACACAATCTTATCGGCCCGCCCCCACACTCCACACTGGATCGTTCTGGCATTTTTCTCAAACCGAATTGAAGGATCTCGGCATCTCATTGCTTGCCTTCTCCCTCGGCCTCGCTTTCGTATTCAATCGCGGGGTCATCGGGGGCATGCTGTCTTTAGGATCTGAATTATTGGTCACAATTCCACTGTTTTTCTTCCTAGGGATGGTTGCTTTTGGTCCTGCCTTCATCATCCACGAATTGGCTCACAAATTCGTTGCCAAATACTACGGCTGCTGGGCCGAATTCAGGGCAGACCCAGCAGGCCTTCGAACGGGTGTGATGATCGCCTTCTTCATCGGATTCTTGTTTATGGCACCAGGCGCAGTGATGGTTGCTGGCAACGTAAATCGACGCCAAAATGGAATCATTGCTTTGGCCGGCCCATTCTCTAATCTCATACTATGGGGCATTGGCCTACCATTCTACATCCTCTTTGCAGGAACCATCCTCGGCGAAGTGGGCCTACTTTGGCTCGTTGCAAACGCGATTTTGGGCGCATTCAATATGCTACCATTCGGACCACTCGATGGCCGTAAAATTAAGAATTGGTCAGAACCAGTATTCTGGACATTCCTCACGATTTTCATCGCATTGGTATACTACTCGCTACTCTATCCGGAAGCCCTTGCCGAACTCATTTAATGACGGGTCAACATTCAATACCTGTAGGTAGAATTGGCCTTTATGCAGCCACTAGTCTTGACCAACGACGGCTCTAATGTCACTTCAGTAACCCAACCACCATCAAACCCGCAAGTACCCATCAATACGCCCCAAAACCCGATTGCAATGACGATCGGAACCGTATGTTTTTTGCTGGTACTTCCTGCAATGATTGTGGCACTTTTTGAATTCATAAACCAAGCAGATAACGGATGGTACGGCCCACTCTTTACAATCAGTTCACTGGTCAATTCAATCACAATCATCACAATCTTACTTCTTTCTGGAAGTTACTTCACTGGGTTAATTCGAACCAGTGTACAAAAGAGAACATGCGGGGCCATACTGATCGGCATAAGCTCACTGAATTTACTCTTGAGAGTATTCGAGCTTCTTAACTACCATTCAGAGATGAGTCAATATTATGACGAATCCCTTTTCGAAATGATGCTGTGGCCGATGCATCATGAACAACTAGAATTGGCCTTATTAGGAATCATCATTGGTGGCCTAATGATGAATAGTAGTCACAACCAAGAACAACCCTTGACGACAACTTCTCCAATCTTCCAGTAATCAACATCACTTGTGCTTGATTAGATATCAACATCCAAGTCAGACTCTGCATCCATCGCCCGACTAACCTCCCTACCCCTATACATCAAATCAGAATCAACTACATCGTCAATGTGAACCAATAGTTTTCTAAACTCTTCAATAGGGATGCTAGAATACTCTGGTGCTGTAACTGTAAAGCGATAGTCAGCATGAACTACCACATCATCTGAATCCACATACTGTATATTGTACACATAATCACCAGGTTCCAAATTCCAT
>NZXM01000081.1 GCA_002701965.1 Methanobacteriota archaeon
CACCAATTGGTTGGATTGGCTGATGAGGTCCCTGGTCTGCACAACATCCATGTTCAAATTGCCGACTCTGGAGGGGAAATCACCTTCCTTCACACCATTGCTGAAGGTCCATGTGATGATTCCTATGGAGTGCAGGTGGCTGGTTTGGCGGGACTCCCCACTCCGGTCGTTGAACGTGCCCGGGATTTACTCTTGTTCCTTGAATCACAAGCTCAAGGGGCTCGGGCAGGTGAAGGTGGTGTTCCGATGCAAAGAGAGACTGGGCAATCTTCGTTATTTGGGTGGGGCCGAACCCCTCCAACCAGAATCGTGGAAAAAGAATCAGAAATCGAGGGCCGATTGTCAGAAGTAGATCCTGATATGCTTAGTCCCAGAGATGCGATGGACTTGATTTACGAATTGCGTAGTATGCTCAAAGAGAGTCATGAATGGTTGGAGGAGTAACATGGTTGTATCTGTAGATGACCGCCGTCCAATATTGCAATTGGATGATGATACGATTGGTCATATTGCCGCTGGTGAAGTCGTTGAGCGTCCCGCTCAAGTGGTCAAGGAATTGGTCGAAAATAGCATCGATGCTGGCTCGAGTCGGATTCGTATTGAAATCGAGAGAGGTGGATTTGAACGAATTGCAGTCATCGATGATGGAAGTGGGATTCCTAGTGAAGAACTAGAATTGGCCGTGACACGTCATGCCACCAGTAAATTGTCCACTGCAACGGACTTGAGTGCCATCCATACGCTTGGATTTCGGGGTGAAGCTCTGGCCAGTATCGGTATGGTGAGTCAACTCAAGGTTTCAAGTCGAGTTGCAAACTCTGACGGTATTTCCATCTCGGTACATGATGGTACCAAGCATCCGCTAGAGCCCACGGGTATTGCACCAGGAACTATCATTGAGGTGGTCCATCTTTTTGCCAACATTCCCGCAAGACTTTCATTCCAAAAGCGCCCAGCTACAGAATCTTCAGCCATTGTCGACATTGTGGTTGCTCAGGCCCTTTGTAACCCTAGTATTGGATTCACGGTGAGTATTGATGGACGTATTGTACTCGATACTCCACCTGGTGTTGAGGCGACAGATCGCCTATTCGATTTAATCGGAGCATCCGCTGAACGATTGGTTGCTTTGCAATGTTCTGAAGATGATGCCAATGCGCCTGGAGATGAAGAGTGGTCAGGTTGGATTTCTCCGCCTGAGTTGAATCGTTCGAAGGGTGATGAAATTCATGTTATCATCAATGGTCGGCCTGTAGCTAACTCCCCATTTACACAGGCCATTCGACGAGGTTATCATACAAGATTGATGGTTGGTAGACATCCAATTTGCGTCCTCAACTTAGATCTTCCTGCGGATGAAGTGGATGTGAATGTACACCCTACGAAGAGAGAAGTTCGCCTCAAGAATTCATGGCGGGTGTTGGAAAGATTAGAGCGTGCAATCAAGCACACTTTACTCGAATTGCCGACCGGCTCAATGACACCAGATTCCAGCCCGATTGAATCGATTTCAGTCGAGGTTGATTCGCCCAAGAAGGAGCATGCACCACTCCCGGTTTGGGCCGAATCCGCACAAACTCGAATCACTTATGCTGGACCGATTGAAAAACCGATTAAGAAATCTGAAGTCAAGGTAAGTGAGTCGCCACTCACTCAGCAAACTCTTCCAGATTTAGGAGTTGAAAAGATTGCACCGGCTCTATCCAGTGCGGAGCGTGATTTACATCGTTGGTGCACGGGTGAACATAGCGTATCTCCACTTTCAGAGCCGAGTCCATTGGATGTCGAAGTGACGGATGTACCCGAGATGATTCCTTTGGCCCAATTTGCCGATTCATACATACTCGCGCAAGGTGCCGATGAATTGTTTGTCATTGATCAGCATGCGTTGCATGAACGTGTACGTTACGAGCGTCTTAGGGCCAATATGACTTCTTGGGAAAGTCAAGAATTGGTGTCCCCCATCCCACTTGATTTGAGTGCATCAAAATCTGAAACTCTGCGGGGCAATAGCGAAAAGATGGGTGATATTGGATTTGCTTTCGATCAAGAACTCAACTTGGTCGCAGTCCCTCAATTACTTCTAGGCAGTGAAAGACTCGAATCGTTCATTTCTGACGTGCTTTCAGAATTGGAATCGGGTGCAAAACGATTGGAAACGGTTGAGAACCTTGCCGATGAAATTGCTTTCATGAAATCCTGCCGTGGAGCCGTGAAAGCAAATCAGCAACTATCCTTGCCTGAAATGCGACGATTGCTGGCTGACATGCGTACTATTCCGAATCCATGGGCTTGTGTCCATGGTCGACCGACTGTACTCAGAATGAGTTTGGGTAAATTGGACGGTCACTTTGGGCGTCACGGTTGAAGGAAATCAAGAAATCTTGGAAACGAAACCTCGTGTAACTTGGCTCCCTCAATCCTCGCACCAACCTTGGTTGCCAAAACGGCTGCCGTCATCTGCATGCGATGATCACCATACGTCTGTACAATTGTTTCTGGTGAAGCTGGCAATTGTCCACCAGGAATCAACAAACCATCATTGGTACATTCAACCTGGATGGAAAATTTTCCAAGCATTTCAGAGGTCTGCTCGATGCGATTTGTTTCCTTGTATCTCGCATGACTTGCCCCCACAATTTTCCCCCCGCCTCCCAAAGCCAATGCAGCGGCCAGCGGTGTAATGAGATCATTTGCCAGTCTCAAATCAATGGTTTGTTCAATATTGAAGTCCAGATCAGATAATATTTCAGCTCCTATCGAATCTTCTGATTCCACGTTTGGAATTTTGAGTTTAGTACCATGTAGAATCTCGTACAACTTCCAAAAAGAAATGTGTGATGCATCATTTGGGATCTCAACATGTGAAGGTGGTTGGCATTCCCAAGGTAAAAATCGCCAATTACCAAACTGGTTTTGCGAGCCACATTTCGCTGCAATATCGAATGAAAGCTGGGCATGTCTTGAGCTTACAATATCTCCTTCTATAGTCAAATCAAGTGGCTTAATTCTTGCTGGCATTGAGAGCAGAATTGATGATAGATGTTGACTGGTTTTTGATCCATCGATTGTCAACTTCTGTTTGTTGAATGGTCCACATATTCGAAATGGCAGATTTTGTTGATCTGATTGAAACTGCACTTCGATTCCCAGTGAATTCCAGAAATCACGATCAATTCGCGATTCCAGGGTCGCGTCACCTGTAATCTGAATCTCACGTCCATTGCGCAAACAGGCAAATGAAAGGAGACGGAACGCGGTGCCGGAGTTGTGTAAATCAAGTATGCTTTCTGGGGTAGAAAAACCATTTTTTCCAACTCCATGCACAGTCCACGTGTGTTCCTCAATTTCAATTTGGACACCCAATTCGATGAGTGCATCCCGCATGGAGCAGGCATCTCTCGCAGCACCCCTGATGCCACTGATGGTCACGGTTTGTTGACTCTGAGCAGCCATCAAAACCCATCGAATGAGATGGCTTTTCGAAGGCGGTAAACCTGCACTGTGGATGGCTCCCTCAGTCGGATTGACCACAAGGATCTCCATCTTGGAATGTTTGTCCACAGACCTGCGAATGAGCCCTTCCTCATCATTCCGTCGCTGGAAGGGGCAGGGCCGCCAATTCGGTGACTCCTCCAGAAGGACCGATTGAACGGACGTAAATCGTCCATCCACCTACATCAGTACCTGTGTCACTGGCGTTGATGACGAAATAATCTCCACGATTCACGGTGAATGAAGCGTCTCTGTCATGGAATGTGACGGGTTCTCCAACCGCACCGTAAACGTCAGCATCATTCGCGTATCCGGTGATAGAGGTTGCATTGATCCCTGCAGGGGGTGTCAAAGTGAAGCTGACTCCGGACGTGTACAAGTTTTGCGAAAGGTCCGTGAAACGAACCACTTGGTACCCATTATCCAACGCTCTAACGCTCATCTTGGCATAGGGTTCGCCCTTGTCAGGCGTTGTGATGGCATCGTCCACCAACAGATAGACTGCACTGGCCAATAAGACGGTGATTGCCATCAACAGAACGGTGGCAATTACGGGGCTGACTGCCTCGTCATCCTCCGTCCAGTCTCGTCGCATCAGTCACCGAAGGTGACCAGTACTCTGTAAATACACCGACACAGTTGAATCCAAATGTGGCGTAATGAAGTAGAATCAAAAAAGCGAGGCCTCAGACCTTGGCTTCCTTGTTCTTCAAACGAAGACCTTTGTAGCCGCACTTTCGGCAGCGTGTGGCACGTAGGGCATTGCGAGCATTACACTTCATGCAAATCTTCACACCGAGTAGGCGTGCTTCAGCCTCGGGGAATCGTGCCATGTCCGGCCGACCTGCTCCCCCTATTTAATCGGCGTGGAATTCTACCGCCCCCTATAGGGGGCGTCGAAACCGTCATGGTCATGGGTCGTCGGCGCTTCGATTGAGTTGGTCACATGAGGTTGGAACGATTGCCTGGCATCCACCATGATTCTGCCTGTATCGTGCTTTCAGGTACTCAATCTTCGTTTATCATTGATTCTGGTACATCGTGGTATCAAACCAATTTGGTTGAGCGATTACGGCCTCATCTAGCCGGCCGCCCCAAGGTCGAGGCGATTCTATTGACACACAGACATTACGATACCTGTGGTGCAGCCCCTCACTTGGCTGAAGTGTTTGAGGCGGAAATATGCATTCATGAAGACGCTGTGGCTCCCATCGCTGGTGGTGACTTATTCACAACGTGGGCCAGTCGGTATGATTCCGATATGCCGGTCTTTGAGGCAACAGGATTTGCTAATGGGGATCAATTTGCCTTAGGTGATGCTACAATCGAGGTCATACATACACCCGGACACACGATGGATGCCTGCAGTTTTTGGATTGCAGAAAAGTCAACCATCATTTGTGGAGATTTGATCCCCTCATCTCAGAATCCATCTCGAGCGGACATGCCCACGGGCAACCTATTGCAAATGAAGGCCAGTCTCGAGAAGGTACGTGCGCTGAAACCGGAATTGATTGTATGCGGCCGTGGTGATGCGATTATCGGCGCGGATCAATGTATCGATATTCTGCAAAAACACACTGAATCAGTTCAGCAAAGAATCGATGGCGAAGGTCGTTTACCGAAAGGTTGGCCCAAACCAGCAGAAACGTGTCATTGGTTGACACCTGAACCCGCTTGGTCAAACGAGTAATCACCAAGTTTGGCTCTCGTCTTCCTTCTTTTCCTTCTTGTAATGTCGATAGCAGGGCTTGCAAATTGCCAACCGCCGCCCTTCGCCGACTAACTCATCTTCGTCCCAGACATCAGCGAGGTTGTCAAAGGCAATACTTCGGCCCCCGTGGCTCTTGTCAGCCCATNTGTCACAACCCTTGATGCAGCAGGGTTTCTCACCATCTTCCTGCTCTTTTCGACGTCTCTTCTTGNCATCGGATTTGCCGCTATCACCGCGAGCTTTCCGTGCCTTCGATTTGAATCCCATATTTTNGCCTCNCAAAACTCCTACTTGACTCCGTCGCTGTTCAATTTCTCTCAATTGTTGCTTCTCTGTCGGGGCCGACNCCGACACTGATGATGGGGAATCCAATGAGACTCTCAATTTTCTCAACGTAGGCCCTAGCATTATCAGGAAGTGCTTGGAANCCAGTACCTTCNCGGGCAGCAGTNCTTGCAATCTCTAGCCATTGCTCCAATGAAAGTGCCTCAAATCCAGGNACTGTTTCGTAAACCGGTTNACAACGTGCCAATTTCCCAATGTCTGCTGGAACGTCGTGGCAGGGTTCACCATCNATGGTATATCCGATACAAATTTTCAGNTCAGAAATCCCNCCAAGAACATCNAGTTTGGTCAGNGTNGCTCCATCAAAACCGTTCAATCGATGTGCATGTCGGAGCACAACCAGATCTAACCANCCACAGCGGCGAGGGCGNCCGGTTGTGGTTCCGAATTCGTGTCCAACATCTGCCATATGTTTCCCATCTGGGTCAGACATCCCCTTTCCATCGTACAACTCGGTNGGNAATGGNCCTTCTCCAACGCGGGTTGTNTAGGCTTTGACTACACCGTATGTTTTCTCGACATGTCCTGGGTGAATACCTGCACCATGGGTGGCATTGCCTCGACTGGTTACAGAAGAAGTGACGAAAGGAAAAGTTCCTTGATCAATGTCCAACAAACANCCTTGNGCNCCCTCCAAGAGGATGNTCTCNCCCTGTTTCANGGCCATGTCNAGCATGATTCCTGTGGGNGCGACCGCTTTTCCAAAGCGCTGCCAAACCCAAGAGAGATCAAGCGCGAGTGNCTGAGGTGTNATTTCACCATGNAGACTCGCTTGTCNNGAGATGGTGTTCCAACCNACGGGGTCGTCTTCAGATGGCNCGGTATCCTTGATGCCGTACAAGTCGAGACGTGCATTCATNCGNTCTGCAGTGTATGCCAACCAATCCGGGTCTGCCATTCGAGAAGGTATGTCACAGAATCGNACGCCAACACGCTCGATTTTGTCACCGTATGTTGGACCAATNCCACGCTTGGTGGTCCCAATTTTGGTATCGGTCCCGTCGATTCTGCGATGGAAGGGNAGGTTAACATGAGCACGCTCACTAATCCAAAGTCGNACACCTTCTGGGCGCTCTTGACCAAAAGCATACCAATCTTGCAACTCTTTTTCCAAAGTCCAAGGGTCGATGACCATCCCATCTCCAAGGATCAATTGGCAGTCAGGATAGGTAATTCCACTCGGTAGGTGGTTGAGTTTGAGTGTGCGGTCTCCGATGACAATNGTGTGTCCGGCATTGTTCCCACCTTGGAACCGTGCAACCCAACTGGCTTCACTGGCCAATTGATCAACCATCTTCCCTTTGCCCTCATCTCCCCATTGGGCTCCCAACACCACNGTGGCAGGCATAGACGGTACGCATTGCAGACCCTCCATGAACTTGCCCACGATGAAGTGGGCTNATTTCAATTNAAATTGACACATCTTCACGAACATTTTAAGGCTAAAAAACACAATGTAATATTACATAGGTCGCCAACATGTATTGGGGCGGATAATTTCNATTGAATGNAACCATGCACTGGAATGAAAATCCAACTACAATTCNATATGTTTAAATACTACGGCGTATAGATGTTAACCCGAGGTTGAGTAATATGGTCAAAGAGAGAGCAGAGTCCGAGCATCAAAGTAAGAGCAACAGAAAATCACCAATCGGTGCGGGCCGTCCATCCCAGCGCCGAACCGTTGGTCAAACCACACCGTGTAAGGCATGTGGATTGACAGAGTGGAATGAGGATGAGGTTCGTGGTGAAACCTACTGTGGTGCCTGTGGGCACGTTGCAGAGGAGAACGCCATCGACCCCGGTGCAGAGTGGACCAATTATTCCGATGGCACCGATCGCTCACGCGTGGGCGCACCNATTCGGGATTCTCTGTCAGACAAGGGTCTGAACACCTCCATCTCACGAAGTGANATTTCGGGTTCGGGTGCGGCACGGCACGGAATCAAGGGAAGTGATGCCAAGCATTGGCGCCGACGTGCACTGATTGACGAGCGTAGNAAAACCCGNTCCTCGCGCGCGCGAAACNTGACNAAAGCCATGCAATTCATTCGNGACCGTGGAAATCTTCCTCCAGCTTTGGTTGAGGAGGCAGCCCGTCTGTACCGGCATGCCGCTGACCAAGGTATCGTCACGGGCAGAAGCATTCGAGGTGTAGCCGCCGCNTGTGTCTANCTCGCAGCTCGCCAGGCNCGTTTGCCTAGNAAGATTGAGGAAATCGCTGCGAACTTCGANATGNTTGACGAAGAAGGAATGGGTGAGAAGGAACTGAAGCGAACCATTCGTTTGGTCGCCCGCAGGCTCAATGCACACCACGTGAGTGGTCCAGCGGAGTATCTGGATAAGTTCCACAGTGACCTCGGTTTGCCCGCACCTGTACTCGGTGAGGCCAACTACCTATGGGGTCGCGTTGGTGAATCCATGGAGTGGCAGGGAAAGAAGCCGGCCGGAGTTGCCGGTGTAATGTTGTACAAGGCCGCCCAAAACCGTGGGCATCCACGAACACAGTCGGAAGTGTGCAAGGTTGTCGGTGTCTCAGAAGTTACACTTCGTGGATTGCTTCGCATCCTTGAATCTCTCCTGTCGCAGTTGGGTGAAGCACCGTCGAACTGAAGAAGCAAAGGCGATTCCGGCAAGATAAGGGCGCTTAGATCAGCTGGAAGATCGTCTGGTTTGCAACCAGAAGGCCGGGGGGTCAAATCCCCCAGCGTCCACCATCAGAAAAGTGGTTGAATACATCGTTTGTGGATTCAAACATTATTTATTACTCCCGCTGATTAAGGACGATAGTGTCCGTCTCACTTGTTTGGTTTCGGAGAGATTTACGTCTTGCCGATAATCCCGCGTTGACCCTTGCTAAAAGTCGCGGTAAGCCAATAGTCTGTTTGTTCAATTTAGATTCTATCAGAGTCCGTAGACAAGATGTTGATCCAATCCATATTGAATGGGAACTGGATTGTCTTCAGGTGCTGAAGTCAGACATAGAATCGATAGGTGGGGTATTGTTATTCAACTACGGTGATGTTGTAGAAAAAATCGAGGAAATTCATCAAATGAATCGAATTGAAGCGATTTATGGGAACGAAGAAACAGGACTGCAATGGTCTTGGGATCGTGATAAGGCAGTCGCAAAGTGGTGTGAATCACAAGGGGTCAAATTCTCCGAGTCACCAACAAATGGTGTGATTCGAAAATTGAAAACTAGAGATAACTGGAA
>NZXM01000082.1 GCA_002701965.1 Methanobacteriota archaeon
GGTCTTGCATTATTCAGTCGTGGTGGAATTTTCATCGGCCCTCTTCTCATCCTTGTTGGTATGGGCATGCTCTCAGCGACAAAACGTCATTTTGAAGATACAGATGACTATGAGTGAGGGACGAAGATGTACCTCATTACCGTGGAAGGTGGCGATGGCTCAGGGAAGGGTCTCGCAACACAAATGATTGCAGAAATATTGCATCAAGAATTCACATTCTCGGGGATTGATGTCACCGCTGAGCCTAGGAGAGATGCTGAGTTGGGTCTGTTGGCAGTAGAAGCGGTTCGAACTGGTGATGCGGGTCCAGTTCGTGAAGCCGTTTACTTTGCAGCGGATAGAATGGACCATTCACACACTTGGATCCGGCCACGTTTAAGCCAAGGCCATGCAGTGGTCAGCGAAAGGAATGTACATTCTTCCTTGGTGTATCAGGGAGTGGTGGGTGATCTTGGCGTAGAAGAGGTCGCTAATATGAATGCGGCTGCCATGATACCGGACCTCTGCATCTGGGTAGATTGTGATCCAGAAATGGCTCTGAATCGTATATCTGATGGGACACTAAAGCTTTCCATTTCTTCACGAACAGATGATACGGAGTATTTTGAAACCGATGAATTCCAAGTCAAAATTCGTCAAGGTTACCATGACCTACTAGGTGGGGGTGTACCGATTCCGGCTCCGTTTAACCGTGGGCGTGTAGTGGGTCCAATCATTAACGATGGAACCAAGGAAGATTTCCGACGCAAATTGCAAATTGAAATTCGTAAATTTTTGCATGAACGCCCATTGCCGTTGAATGTCTTCCCAGAAGAAGTTGAAATGCACATGCTGGTATCAGCCTTGGCATCTCAAAAGGGGCAAACTACACTTGATGTTTTGTCGTCGAAACCTGCGCGAAGCAATCGAGATTGGCTGGCAGGAGAAAAACCGTGGGAAGTGGTTCGTGACGCTTCAAAGTTGTATCTCGATGCGGTGCGATGTGAAGATGCGCCACCTCGAATGGATGTACCCCAAGACCCTCTGAGTCATCCAGTCCTGTCGATTTTGGGCACACTATCGCTGTTGCCTGCCACGGAAATCTCTGAATTGCGAAACTGGTTGGGTCCAGTGCGAATGGTCACTGAGAGACATACACATCGGATGGTGAAATTTTTTGATGAACAATCTGATTGGGTGCGCATCCATCGTCCCATGATTGGACATGATGCGTCTCGTACCGAGTTGCGACCTGACTGGCAGGCATTTGGGCGGGTCGGGCTTGTCATATGGCCCTTCAAAGAAGCTCTTTCAGAATGGAAGCGAACACATCCCAATTCGTCATGGAAACATGCACTTGGCGCGGTTATCGCATCGAATCTTGAGGCCGCAGAATCATGCTTGTCTCGATTGTCAATCCTCGGGTCGGGTAAAGCTGAATTGTCCCCGCCTTCAAATCAAGAGGAACTGATTATCTGGTGGCAAGAAGGTGTCGTCTAATCATTCGCTTTCAGTGTTGTCGTGCGTTCGCAACACGGCTCCAGCAGGAAGTTGAACCAAACCCGCATCTAGGCCAAATCGATCAGGTCTTGACGAAAGACTCGCACTGAAATACCAACCAATGATGAATCCAAATGGAATCCCTGTCATCACACGTAGGGGATTTACTGATTCATAATTGGAGATGGCCTGGATGCCACCATCCAGTACGACGGGGAGACAAAATAGAATTCCAATTGTGAACATGGCCATCAATCGACGATCATTGGTATACAATGGGGTGATTCGATCATCGGGGAATAACGTAAGGAATGTATCTCGGATAGTCCAACGATTCAATCCCTTCCTTGAGAACCACCATCCGCCCAATGCAAGTCCAAAGAAAATGCCAACATCCCGCGCACAAACGGGCATCTGGTTCCCATTAATCGCCCAAGAGCGCTCAAACTTTTGATGACAGTTTAGGTCGCCGAATGCGTAGACAAATGCATAGTACGGATTCAATTCGGACCATGCAAATGTGCCACCATGTGCGCTTTGATTATGTCCAATCTTACTCCCCTCTCGGTGCTCTTGATTACCCCAACTGTCCTCATTGTAGTAATCGAATGTATTGGCTCGTCCTGAGAGTTCGGGTACACTACCTTCAGGCATTAGGAAGGGGACAAGAAACATCGACACACAGTAAAATGCTGCAATCCCAAAGACCCATCTTCCGACCTTCTTTTCCCGGCTTCTGTCACCTAAGCCATTGCGGAACTGGGATTCCATGTGTCCCCGAATCGAACATGCTGTAATGTGTTTACTGTCATTCTCTTTGCCGCCTCTTTCATAGCCAAAGCCCACGAGGGGGGGCCATGACCGAACTGCGAGTCAGAGATTTGTTCTCTCTGTCTGGAGTATTGGGTTTGATGGTTGGAACCATGTCATTCTTCATGTATATCTTCGCCAATGGCATGGATGTATCCAATTTGGATCGTGCGTTGGAAACTGGCGCTATTGCAGGCGGAGTGACTACGGTTGTATTCCTGTGCTATACCTCGGTGCGCTTCGTTGAGCGAAATCGAAAGATGGCTGAAGCAGCGGTCGAAATTGATCCATTAGATCGTCTCCAAGCTCTTCTTCAATCCGTTGAAGAGTCGTCTTCATCATTGCCATGGTCAAAGGAGCAACCTTGGTTGATTTCAACGCATGTGCGGCGGGACCGGGGTGTCATGACTGTGGATTTACATGATCTCGATGTCAAGCAATCTCGATTTGTTGTCGATCAAATCATCGCCTCAAGAGAATGGATTGGCCGTGTGCGGATTGTGACTGGTCGTGGGCTGAATTCAAAGACGATTCCGAAAATCCGGCCGATGGTGATTGAAAGGTTGCGGGGTGTAACTCGTGAATTGAACTGGGAGTTACTGATGAAGAAGGGATCCGTGACTCTACGGCCAATCGGTGATGCACCGACGCTGCGCAAGTGGTTCTTACGATTTATTTTCCTTGGTGGTCCCATTACATTCGCATTCGCCCTCGCATTTCGCGATCTTGCAGGTGAAGGCTCCTATGACCAAGGTTTGCGGGTTGGCATTGTGCTAGGGATGGTCCTTAGTGGTCTACTTGCATCGTACCGTGAACGCCAGTAATTATTCCCAAACAGGTGCACCTTCACAACAGGCTTCAACGACATGTCCACAACGTGGGCATTCCATGTGTTGCCTGCGTGGAACGGCTTTTCCACGATATCCACAATGGCAAATGATGTCTTCACAGTAGTCCGCCATACACTGCCCAAACTAAGAGGGTCGAAAAGTGCTCGTGCCGGAATTCGAATCCGGGTCAGCGGGATGAAAACCCACCATGATGGGCCTGGCTACACCACACGAGCAACAACTCGCGGCTGACATTCCTGTTGATGAGGAGTTCGGTCATTCTTCCTCATCAAGAAGCCCATCCCACCAGTGAATCGCTGGAATGAAAACCAACAATGCAATTACAGTGAACACAATCCAAATCAACGGGTTTTGTAGCGAATGTAAGAGTTCATCGCCCCATACTCCAATGGCCATTGCTTGTGCACCAAATCGTAACCCACGTCCCCACAGTCCGGCAATGATGAATTCTCGCCGATCCATTTCCCCCATTCCTGCAACCCACGCGAGAACCTTGTAGGGTATGGGTGAAATTGCAGCGATGAACATCCCAGTAGTCCCATAGCGATCAATCAAATTGTCCAGTCGAACAATATGCTTCCGGGGAATAAATCGTTCTGCAACACTTCTTCCAAGCACTTTACCAAGCCACCAACCAAGTAAGGCACCTGCAACACTGGTGAGGGTCACCACAGACCAAATGAGGAAGATTGCCCACGGGTCACCTTGTGCATCAATTAGCATTGGCAAAGTCAGTGCTTCTGGAGGAATGGGTTGGATGAATGCCTCGGTGAACGACAAGATTCCAAGCCCAGGTAAACCGATGTCCAGAGACCATTGGACGTACGCATCCCAGGTCTCCCAGAAACTACTCGGCAGCAAGCCCATGGGCGCTAAGCAACCCATTCTAGGGATGACCCTTTCCCATTGTTGCTGGGTCGGAAGGCTGATGTCGCACCTATCCTCCCTTGCCGACATGGAGGTCCTGGATACAGCCGCTCTACTATCCTGGCCAGTCCAGATGCTAATCAATGGGTTGTGTGCGACCAGTCAACTATCAGAGGTCGAACGTCTCTCTCCTGCTCGACACCTATTGGTGGAAGTACAAGGTCCCAGTTTCGTAGACCCTACACCATCGGCGATTGAGATGGCCATCGAAGCTAGCCAAGAAACTGGAGATTTCGCAGGCTTGTCCAAGGTGGATCTCGATGTACTCGCTTTGGCGCTTTCAACAGGTCATCCTTTGGTAACGGATGATTATCGTATGCAGAATGTTTGCGAATCTATGAATCATCCTTGGAGGGGTGTAATACAATCTGGTGTGAAGGAAGTCCGAACTCATGCGCTGGTCTGTACAGCGTGTGGGGCATCTTTCTCACAGGGGGAACTGTGTCCTGACTGCGGTTCTCTCCTGAAACTGAAAAGGAAAAAATCTAATTGAAAATTTAATTTTCCAATTGATTAATCAGACATTTCATCTTCGACTTCTTCAGGTGTTTTGCCCTCAATGTCGACATTTGAATCCTCGGCATTTTCAGCCAATTCAACGGTTTCTGTCCGTCCGCCTCGATCCAAATCTTCCTCTGTAATGTCTCCGGCTTTTTTGACATCTGCCAGGCCTTGGTGGAACTCTCCCTTGGCTTGACCCATGGAGCGGGCGAGTTTGGGCAAGCGCTCTGCACCAAAGAGAATGAAGAATGCGACGAGTACGATTACGAGTTCCTGTGTGCCGAATGCCATGTGCTTACCGTACCTCGCTGAGAGAACTCCCCCATTCAAGATTGCGCTTGATTAACCGCCTGAAACCGGTGGAAGAAGGGCGATTTCAGAATCCTTACTCAAATTTACTGATATTGGCACTATTTCCCCATCGACTGCAACTTTGATGATTGTCGGGTCAATTTTCAGTTGTTCGCATAAATCGAGCACAGTACTATCGTTTGGCATTTCCAATTCCACCTGAATTGCCCCAAATTGTTCTCGCAATGGGCCGAAAAACAGGACAGTATGGCGATTCATCAGCGGTGCGCTACAAACGGAGTGTTATATCCTTGCTCTACCCAGAGAGTATTATGACGACAGTACTTGAAGCGCGTGAGTTGTGGAAGGTATACGAAACGGGTACAAATCGGGTCGAGGCCTTGCGAAAGGTCAGTGTTAAACTCAAGCCTGGTGAAATGGTCGCTGTGATGGGTCAGAGTGGCTGTGGAAAAACCACTCTCCTCAATTGCTTGTCTGGATTGGACGAGATCTCAGCTGGTGAAGTACTCATTCAGGGCAATCCATTGTCTCAGTTGTCCGATTATGACCTCACTGCTCTGCGGGGTTCTCAATTGGGTTTCATCTTCCAATCGTTCAANCTCTTGCCTGTNTTGACNGCTGTNGAGAANGTTGAATTGCCNTTGCTGATGGCNGGCATATCTCCAAGTGAATCTCGAAAGCGTGCTCAAGATGCTCTGAAAGCNGTTGGTTTNCAAGATCGGGGTGGACATCTGCCTGCTGAATTGTCAGGGGGNCAGCAACANCGTGTCACCATCGCTCGCTCATTCGTTCACAANCCCGCAGTTATTTTCGCCGATGAGGCTACGGGNAATCTTGATNCAAAAACCAGNGATGAGATNATNGATTTATTATTAAAATTGAATTCNGAGAGAAATGTGACCATGATGCTGGTCACNCATGANCCAGAAATCGCTGCGCGATGTTCACGNATTTTGGTNATGCAAGATGGACGAATCATTGAGGACAANCGCTCCGAAGAAGAATGAGGGATTTCCATGTCNCTGGCNGGCCAATGGACACTCGAAAAACGAGTGNTNTCTGCAGTTTCTGCAACGCTGGTCACCCTATTGGTTGCNACCTTGCANTGGTCTGATTATGACGGTAGTATGCGTGAAACATTCACGTTATTCGGGCTGTCAATTATCTCTGGACTACTGGTGTGGTCCACATTGCAATGGACATTGTCGAGNCGCCATCGAATTTTATCCGTGATGGCCCGAAATAATCTGGTTCGNAGAAAACGCAATACTGCTCTTGTCGTACTCGGTTTACTGGTCGGTTCTGCGATTGTAACCTCCTCATTGGTGATTGGAGACAGTCTTGATGCTACGATGGAAGAGNAATTTCTAGCCCCTCTCGGTGATACNGANTATTACATCAAGGGCAATGATAAATCCACGGGTTTACCAACGGAGTGGAACGAATCTCGTGCGGTNGACATTGCTGAGAATTTGCTGACCTGGGCAGATATTGATGGGGCCCGTACAGGGTTGCAGATGAGTGCCTCCGTGCAACTTGCTGGACTTGGGGAACCCATTGCAACTTGGTATGCTTTNGATCCGGACTTGACCAATCGGGGGGGCTTNGGNCCAATCGGTGGTGCAAATGGGATNCATTACGGCGAAATTGATGAGGGAAAGGTNGTCATCAATGAGGAGCTTGCTGACAATATTGAGGCGGACATTGGTGATACCATTGAAATTCATTGGGTCGATGTNGATCTGATAGATGGTTTGGTTCGAAGTGANGCCAATCTCACTGTTCAGTACATCGTTTCTGACATCAATACNGGCCATCGAAATAGCCGACAACCACTGTTGTTTACGACCTTATCTCAGGCNCAAAATNTCACCGGAAAGCACCAAATCGTNACTCATCTTGGAATCGCGGTTGANGGGNACGGGAATGAGGATTTNCGNTCNCAAATGAAAGATTTAGTCAATNAGAANTTGGTGGCTGAAGATGCAGGCTTCACAATCGAAAGCGATTCCGATTCTGGTGTAATCGCTGTGGCGAGAACCACTGGAATCGGGCAATTGCAACAGAATGAGGTATCCAATTTGACGACACTCGTCAATGATTCTGACTTTACCTTGGAAGCTGTCGAATTGCTTCAAGTTCCTCTNTACAATATCGCTCAGCAGTGGCTAAATGTGTCCGGNTTNGCCTCTTCATCGATTACNAACATCGAGCAATCNATGGGTTGGGATTGGTATGCGACAGGCGCAGGCTTNTCTCTTCAGGAAGCCGATGGNCAGTGGTGGGTTTGGACTCCGGAGGATGTCGANGATGAATCNATTCGCGATATTGAATTGCTNAGCAATGATTCCGCACTTATCGCTCACACAGATGGTATTCGCTTCATCGATTTGGCACCNGGAAATGAAGATCTNGATTATCTGGAAGGGTACTCNGTCGAGGCNTTGTCNNACTTTTGCTCACTCTCTTGCCAATCGAATGAATCAACGGGTGTTTGGCTTGCTCTATCTGAAGAAGGTGAGAATGTTNGGTTGCATTCCTCATCAGATGTTGTCAATTGGTCTAGCCATCTCTTGATTGATGATGGTTCAGCATTGACCCTCGCTTTGGCCACTAACGAGGATGAAATCATCGTGACCATCGGAGGCATTCTAGGTAGTCAAACCTGTACAGGTTCGAGTCCAGATTCGATAAACTGCGTTGCTGATGCGATTGAACGCAGAGATTTGTTTGAGCATGCCAATTCAACTTGGTTTGTAGAAGGGCAATCGGTCCACCTCCTCAGTGACGGNGTATCGACTCCAGCTTGGCAGATGGGTTTACCCAATGGTACTATTTTNGCTCACAGTGATACGATAATCTGGGTTGAGGACTCCGGGNTTTGGACGTGGGATGGTAGTCAATTCAATTCGCTTTCAATCGATTTGCCATCTGCTGCAAATCCTGATGCAGCAGCAATCAATCTCAACGGTGACCGGCTCATTGTCACGACAGGAAATGGTGTTGCGATTGTGGATGGCGACAATATTTCTGGTCGCTTACCCTCTCGAATCAAAGTTGATTCAGTCAATCGCGTTCCACTGACCATTGTCGGCTGTGAGGGTTGCGATATGATGGGTTTCCCNATTGTTGAGAGCGGATCNATCCATGTNTCNGATTGGGCAGGGGAAACATTGTCATTGAGTGAAGGTGATTCTGTACGGTTACGAGGTTANCTGCCAGCAATTCGAGGCCAATGGGAAGGTGAACGGATGATTGTNGATGATGCTACACTGAGCCTTCCATCGCCTCCCGGTCAACCATCCTTTGCGGANATGACATTTGGTCTGGTGTCTATTTCCGATGCAGAACTTCTCGCAGGAGGTAGCAACGGTTCCCGAAGTATGGTCATCATTGTCGGNCCAGGTCTGGTGAATCCCACGGTGTTTGATATCGCACTTGCAGATATCGAGGAGTGGGCGGATTTCCAAGCTGATTTGGATTCGACAGGACTCAATGTCGCTCCGATTAAACTTCGGATGATCGAGGCGACAGAAGATGCTGGGGAAAATTTCTCNATGCTGTTTCTTATTTTTGGTTCGTTCGTTATTTTCTCGGGTATTTTGTTGGTCATGAACATCTTCGTNATGTTGGCTGATGAGAGGAAATCAGAGATGGGCATGGCGAGAGCAATCGGGATGCAGCGCAACGATTTNCGAGTTCTTTTCGTACAAGAAGGTGCGTTGCTCGGNATGATTTCNAGTGCAGTNGGTTCTCTGGTCGGNGTTGCCGTCGCATGGATACTCATGCAATTCATGTCTGCATCTTTCCAAGATACTTTNTCATGGGATGTCGTATTCAATTGGACGTATCAGAGCCTTTTGGCAGGTTTTGTCGCTGGTTTCCTGGTGACTTGGTCAACACTGTGGACCACTTCGCTGTGGATTAGNAGGATGAACGTCGTCGCGGCCATTCGTAGCATCCCAACAAGGTATCGTGGAAGTTTGCCTTGGTGGTCCATTCTCATCACTTTGTTCCTCGGATTCACATCNCTTGGNAGTTTTGTTCTCGCATTTTTGATTGGTGANCCCATTGANGGNACNCGACATGCATGGTGGCTCTTTGGTGGGTTCACACTGATGTTGGCTCTTGTNCCNCCCGCATTTTGGNTTCTCGGCGTTATCNTACCCGAAGATGTNACCATCGGNCAGATGCGATTCCATCGACCAGTGGTCCTTCCNCGNCTTATCTTGTCGATTCTCAGTCTATCCATGATTGCTTGGGGNTGGAGTGGNGATCCANTCAGTGNTGAATGGGANCAAGGNCCATTTTCATTCATNATCATGGGNNTNTTCCTCGTTGCAGCAGGNGTACTACTGCTCACAAGTCTGGCNCCTCTCGTAACCCGATTTTTNTCNAGGCTTGTCGCNCCACTCTCCGGGCGNATNGCNGCCGTACTNCCNACCAGTTTGGCTTACCCNATGGCNACCCCCTTCCGAACAGCGATGACAATGGGGATGTTCTCNNTGGTNATTTTTGCAGTCGTCATTCTGTCGGGTTACAGTGCANTGTTCGGCAATTATCTNGATGATATCAGCGAAGAGGCTGGCGGAGAGTATGAAATTCTGGCATTCAGTAGCAGTGAATTGGACCCGGATGTATCTCAATGGGACNTGGGTGNAATGAATATCACTGAGTTTGATTCCATCGCAACCATTCACAATGCGGTNGTGAAAGCAGAACGACCCGATGGTGAAGGTGACAAACTGAATNTCGGTTTACGTGGTTTCGATCAAAATTTCAGNAATCATGGNGGCCTCAGTTTGCAATCNTGGGCGGAAGAAGTGGGNGNNACTGAATCAGAGGTATGGGNNGCNGTACTTGCCGANCCGAGCCTCGTCATCATTGATTCNAGNCTCATGCCACATNCGGTGGGTGCANTCAANCCCCCTCCNACTCTCAATTTGACCGTTGGNAGCCCGATTCTTGTGAGTGACCCCACCAATTTGGGTGTCAATCGAACCGTGTANGTCGCTGGTATTCTGAANGCTGAGTCCTCAGTAATGCTTTCAGGGATTTACATTCAATCTGATTTTGCTGCAGAACGTTTCGATGCCAAAGCTCAGATTGTATGGTTTAGCATGCCCAATGGTACCNCCGTATCTGNACAAGAANACGCTGCAGATGAGATTGAACGTGGGATGATTGAGGAGGGCGTGGGCGTNTTTGTCATCGAAGTTGCCTTTGCCAAAGCCCAATCATTCTTTTTGTCGATATTCAACCTATTGAAGGCCTTCTTGGCTCTTGGTTTGGCTGTAGGAATTGCNGGCCTTGCAGTGGTTACNATACGAAATGTCAGCGAACGTCAACACCAAATCGGNATCTTNNGGGCATTGGGATTCCATCGCAGTATGGTTGTTTGGACGTTCCTNGTCGAGTTNTCATGGATCTCTTTCCTTGGNATCCTAAATGGTGCACTGGTTGGAATCGGTTTCCACTATGCGCTGTATGATAGATTCCTCAAAGACGAAGGTGCNGAATTNATCATGCCATGGAATGAAATTGCACTGATTGTTNTNGGTGCTTACGTACTGACTCTNATTGCAACATTATGGCCCGTTCGAAAGGCNGCATCAATTCGTCCAGCCGAGGCACTGCGGGATGTTAATTAATTACAAATCGATTGTTCTAGATNTTATAAACAAATGCAGTTTTATCACCTGAAAAGTAACTTGGGCCGCCCATCACTATAAATACGAAGTTTTACTGTGGCAACGCACCCACTGTGAGGGAGGACTGTTAAAGTGAAGCAAATTGTGCCTATTGTACTCACGGCGTTGATGTTGACCAGCGTACTTGCTGGAATCGACTTCGCCGATGAGCTGAAGGATACGAACGAAATGGAAACGGGTGGTCGTGCGGCTGATGAATTGAAGCTGCATGATGTCCTGCAACCACGAGAAACATTCGTGGATGCGGCTGGCAACACTCGGAATGGAATTGACATCGGAGATGTCGTGTATTTCCGGCCGATTATCATCAACGAAGGTGATAACGCAGCCAACGAATTCAACATTCGTGTGACTGTGACTCCGGCTGGAGATGGACAGTCAGCCGTTATCGATAATCTCGATGATGCTGTTTGTCCCGGAGATGTAGCCGTAACCGGTTGCAGCTTCAACACGCTACCATCTGGTGACTTCTTGGGCGGCGGTAATTACCGTGTCCAAGCAGAAAGTGGCGGCGACCTAGCATGGTCACCCACTGTTCCTGGCGAATACACTGTGAGTGTGTCGCTCGAACTCATTGATTCAACAAAGGACACAGATCTGAACAACAACGCGATTTCATACA
>NZXM01000083.1 GCA_002701965.1 Methanobacteriota archaeon
CGTCAATATCTGAGAGCTCAAACGTGGACTTTGTCATGCCCAACCATGAGAATAACACGTCCATGTCAAACACATTGATCAGGCCTTGATCGACAAGACGCATATCGAAGAAATCGTATTGGCGCACGTTCTCAAGAAGTTTCACAGATGGTTCTGTTGCTGAGAAGTGAGCACATGCTTCACCTTGAGCTGCACCATTGACCAAGAATTCCATGCACATGGTCGTCTTCCCTGAACCACAAGTTCCCGCGACCAAAACCGTAGATCCGTAAGGGATTCCGCCACGTAGAATTTCGTCCAACCCGGCGATTCCTGTGACACACCTGTCACGCTCGTACTGGGGGGTGGGCATCATGGGAACAAAGCGCGATTCTACAGGCCGTAGATAAGCCGATTGACTGTGCAGTTCCAAAATCACGCTGATTGGTTGGTTTACAACCCGGGCGTTCCAATATCCAAAGCGGTCCAATTGGTGGCACTATTCGGCGTGCCGCCGAAGTTGTAGATCATTGAGTGATTGGCTTGGATTTCCCATGAGTCGTCCCAAGAAACCGTACTAACTTCGTAGGTCAGAATGGTTCCCGAGCGCGTCCAACCAAGGGTGATTGAATCACCTTCTGCTGCGAGCATGTCAATCGAGCCGGTGCCAAGTACACCCGATGCACCAAAATCAACCATCATCGCATTATTCGGGTTGTATTGAGTGAGTGCATTCCCTGTACAAATCAACCGCTGTCCGGCACCAAGCGCCTCGTCTCCAATCATCTGGAATGCACCGGGGCTGGCCAAACTCCAACCTGAAAGATTCATGGCAAAACCATCGGGATTCTCAAGTTCAACCCATTCAGGGGGCCCATTTAGTGGGTCAGCCATGAATTCAGTAATTCTCAATCCAGCAGGTTCTCGGCCTGCATTGTGAACTTCGAGAGTCACCCGAACCAGTTCATTGTCGAGATACATCGTTCGACTGGCGGTCGAACCACGCGTTGCAGACGCGCGAGATGTCCCATCCGAGAAAATCTCGGTACCGATTCGTGAATCATCCGCAGTTTGGACAACCGTAATCGTCAGATTCACATTCAATCCTTCCTCGATTCCTAATCCATGAATTAAGCGATCTTCAGTCACATTTCCTAGAGCGGAAATTCGTTGCATGTCGAGGTGTCCTGCACCATCTCCAATCGCCGGTAACAAGTCCGCAGTTAGCAACGTACTCGCATTGAACAAATGCCAATCATCTGTGGCGTTTGCAATGTCGCGAATCCCAGCCTCTCTTAACACGACATGCCCTTTTGAATCAGTCAATTTTTCTAGCCCATCGATTGCCATTTGATCGAACCGATCCGCTTCAGCAACATTGCTACCAAGTTTCAACTGACTTAAGGCCAAAAATGCACTGACGATGACCAGGAATAGTACGAATGCGGACAGAAATTCGATGACTGCAGTAAGCGCATCTTCATCNTGCTTTTTTCGCGCNTTTGCAACAGCGCGCTCCNCCCCCTCCATCGAACTGGCATCGGGGCCGCCTCCATCAACCCTGTGGCCATTTTCTTTGCCTCGACAAACCTTCTTGCTAGGCTATCGGAAGGCCGAGGGGTATTTACGGGCCGTTTGGAGTCGTAGGTTCAATGGGTTCAGTGCAACGCGCCCGTAGGGCGCGGAATAAACACCGTGCAAGCGGCCTTGTTTTGCTGATGCTATTGAGCACTTTTGTGGCATTTATGGCNCCAGTTCAGGCGGAAATCAGCAATGATGACGTTGCCATTTCAANTGCCATCATGCCGGTACCCAATTGGAGTTATGACGATTCAGACGTTCTGGATTGGACGCCTCAAGTATTGGTTGAGAATCAATACACATTGGGGGCCAGTGCTCGAACCATAAACATGGAAATTTGTGGTGGAGACCATACCCAAGCCGCGACATGCCCAAGTTCTCAAGTGTTGAANGAAGCATCAGCTCTGTCGCCAAACTTGAATTCAAAAGGGAGTTCAGGTGATTCTGCAATTGTCTCATTCTACTCCTTCCTTTGGTTTATTGATTCTNACGATATTTCGACATANGCTGGCGAATTTACCGTCATGTTCCATTTCTCTGTCGAAGATAACAATCCGAGTAATGATCACCTCAGATACAAAGTTGTCATCATGGATGATTTGNTTGATTTAATCGTCAACGACCANGATGTCGACACCTCAACTNTCTACAATAGCAACTCTCCAATNCCTGCAAATTTGGATGTTCGTAGTCGCTCTTGGCCTGTTGGTCAGAGCTTCACGACNGACTGGTCAATGCACATGGTCGATTCGTTGGTTGCCGAGTCAGAAGATTGTGTTCTGTGGGAAAAGAACCACACGGGTCAAGGGAACATGGAAGGNACAGGTGAATTGATTATTCACACTGCAACACATTACAATTCGACTTCGAGCATGTATTATTCTCCATTTGAAATNGATGTCATCATTACGAACACCTCGTCGAGAATTTTTGGAAACATTGCCGTTTCTGGTACCCTCTTGGATGCGATACACACCGTTGAAGTGGTCGCGACATTGAATGGTACCGAGTTGTATACAGAAATATGGGATTTCATGGGCGATGGTTCATTCCCGAGTACNGCATACAATACCGAATTTGAAAACGGCACGATTTGTTTCTCTGCCAAACTAACAGTCGACGATATTGAGGTGGCTCAAGACAGCCGNGTNATTNATGATGTAAATGGAACATTTAGTNCGAGNAGTGTACCTTTGGCAGACATTGTGGCACCNCATCCAGGAACATTTGAGGTCAGGGCATCGGTNAATGGGACCTTCTTAGATTCCAATTACCAAAATGATNTCATTGCATTCGACATCATTGTGAATGATACGACCGATGTATGGATCCGTGAAGTTGTACCGGCNCGTGGNGCTCCAAATTATGTTCAACAGGGNGGGCAGTACCTTTCCAAATTCCCTTACGGTGAGCAATCGATTCGTGTTGTCTCTGGAAACATAGGNTGGGTCNCNGTATCCGCAAGAATGGAAGTCAATCTTTACGATTTNTCTACCGGAGCTTATGCAGCNGGNCCCTACACCTGCAACTCTACACTAACNCCTGGCGAAGAAATGGTTTGNGACTTTGATTTCAGTTCGACAGGGCTGTTTACCCTAAACGCATCCATATCCACTACAGATGGTCACACCGATGCTTTCCCCAGCGACAATTGGTTTGAGCAAGCCATTATCGTCGACTTTGGTGCCATCAACCCAACGGTNGCCAATCCAACTCCTACGGATGTTTTCGAAACGGGTCAAGAAATTCTTGCCGTTGCTGCTGTTGATCCACAAGCNCCCATGCCTCTCAATTTTACCTGGAGGATGAATTTCATGGAGGTCCTAGGCTATGGTCAGGTGNCNAATTTCACGATGCCNATGGGTGAGTGGCAATTGACCCTGTACGTTGAGGATAGTGCTGGAAATCTTGAAATCGCGATNCAATCGATTCGAATCTTGAACCGAGTTGAGTTCAGTGAATCACCTCACATCGTGTCAGGTGTTGCCGTATCGACNTACTCGATGCAACTGGAGTTCGANTCCCCTGATTTACCACCGCCTGGAGTATTCTATCCAACTGCTTACAATCGNGACAAGGAACCACTCGTGATGTTCAACATGTCCATGGAATCGCCTTACGGTGTCGACATCTCTGTCGATAGTATTGATGCTACGTTGGACCTCAACCATTTCCTTCCNCCTGCCATCAACAAATCGACAGTTGAACTTCTTCGGTTGCCATCTTGGACAAGTACCGAAATGTATGATTTAGATGGTGCAGACAGTTTTGTCATCGATGAGGATGGCACCATGGATGTNCACATTGAAGAAAGCAANGGGGGCTCTTTCATGCTCATTGGTGAACTTCTTCCTGTCGAGGTCAACCCCGCAAATCTAACCATCAATCTNCAAAAAGATGGACAAGTGATGTTAACATGGGACAATGAAGGCGACTTTGAGAACCCATACTTTGGTGGCTGGCAGATTTATCGAAAGGAAATTTTCAGATTTAGTTATCCGTTTGAATCGGAAGTGCAATTTAACTCTGCAACATTTGGATACCATGTCTTGGATGTCTCATCCGATACCGAAGGGTGGCAAGATCCAAACTTCTGGGAGCAGGGTACTTGTCTCTCATATCTCGTCATGGCTCACAATCGAGCCGGGACTTCCGACTGGAGATTCGGCAATGTAAGCAATGCTGTTTGGAACCCAACATCCGAACGTATGGTTGTCGACCAAGTTTGTGTAGACAATTCAGATCCAGCGACAACAGTCGACAATTTGCAGAGCAGTGTATCATATGACAATGGTGCACGCAAACATACGGTCACAATCAGTTGGGCTTGGCCAGATGTCGATGACGAAGGGCCATTGACTTGGAACCTATACCGTGCTGAAGTGGTTCTGCCGAGTGTGACCTACATGACTCCACTACGAACTGGATTGCAGGGTGCACCTGGTGAGGTGGCTACATTCACCGAAATTGAAAGTGCCCTGAGTTCTTCGATCAAGGTTGAACGCAGTTACTATTACGTGTTAATCCCGTTCGATGAAGTCGGAAACAGTGATTATTTGGTTCGAGAAGACAATTCAATTCAGGTACATGTGGATGACATGTTCTGGGATGATCCACAAAACCAACCACCACGCGAGGGTTGCAGAGATACAAATGCCGAAAATTTCGATCCAGATGCAGTCATCAGTGATGATAGCTGTACATACGCTTGGGATGCACGCCTGCAGAATGATTTGGCATCTGGTCCGTTCCAACAGGCTGGAACCGTTTGTATAGCCGTCATGATTCTCAATCTTCTGATGATTCCGATGCTGATTAACAAGTACAAGGAAGTCAAGGTCAAAATCAAGCGTAAGCGTGCCCGAAAGCCAAGGTCGGACGAGTTCGAAGAATTCTACGATTGATGGCGCGACGTGGGAGATTTGAACTCCCGTGGGTGAACCCACTGGATTAGCAATCCAGCGCAATGGCCAGGCTATGCGAACGTCGCAGTGGCTCGGCCACCATCATTTTTGATTTAAGGAGAATGGTTTACTCACTCTTCTTCTCCACCAACAATTTCTTGCTGACTGGCTTCAAATTCTTCGCGATCAATGACTCCATCCTGGTTGGTATCTAGTGAATCAAACTCATCTTCCTCGTCAATCAATTCAGCGGGTAGCCGCGCTGTGAAAATAATCTCATCAACAAAGCCACCCTTTTCCTTGTCTCGCAATTCCATTACTCGCGTTCCTTTGGTAGATTTACCTGAGGTTTCCTTGGTTTGATCAGCTCGGACTCGAATCATCATGCCCTTTCCAGTCAATATGAACAGCTGGTCACCTAAATCGGGGATGGTGTGTACACGGACGATCTCGTCCTCGTGTACCTCGTCAAGTTTCATTGTAGCAACGCCACCTGCACCTCGGTTCGTCTTACGATAACCATCACGATATTGCTTATTTTTCCCGGTTTTTTCATCTTTCACTGCGGGCTCGATATCATGCATTTCACCATCGCCCAAACGGCTTCGTTTTGCCATACCATACTTGGATAATGTGAGTACATGTGTATCCTCATTTGATGTCGCAATCATGCCAACAACTGAATCCCCATCCTTGAGTTTCATTCCACGGACTCCTGCAGTTACACGTCCTTGGACCTTGACTGTAAATCCAATCGTTCCATCGGGGTTTTCTTTGGTTTCGCTAGGCTTGAATCTGCATGCCCTTCCATTCTTTGATACGAGTACCACATGGTCTTCATCTGTCGCTTCTCGTACAGCCACAAGTGTGTCGGTTTCACTTTTGAACTTCAACGCAAATTTACCATTCCGATTAATTCGGGTATAATCTTCGAGTTTTGATCTCTTGACAACACCTTCGTGTGTTGCGAAAATGAGGTAGTGGCCATCTGGATTTTCTTGTATTTCCTTCGAGATTGGGAGGATTGTTACAACCTTTTCATCATCGCGTATCCGTTCGATTAAGTTCCGAATATGGCTTCCACGACTGAGTCTGCTTCCCTGTGGAGTTTCCCAGGCTTTGAGGCCATAAACACGCCCTTGGTCAGTGAAAATCAGCAAACGGTCCTTACTGAAACATGTGAGGATTGATTTCGGGAAATCCTCATCCTTTGTAGTGACGCCTTTCAATCCCTTTCCACCACGGTTTTGGACTCTGAATGCCTCCACTGGAAGGTGTCGAATGTAATTGTCCTCTGAAAGTGAAATGACAATCGCGCGTTCTTCAACCAAGTCCTCTCGATCCATCGACAATGGCATGGGGTCAATTTCAGTTCGGCGTTCATCGCCATGTTTCTCGACCATCTCATCCAATTCAGTGAGGAGGATTTCGAGTTGGCGACTCCGGCTACCGAGAATCGCATTGTATTCAGCGATGGCCAGTTTTAGTTCAGAGAATTCATCATCCACCTTCTTGGTATCCATCTTCGACAACTGATACAATCTGCGCTCTGCAATAGCCTTCGCTTGAGGTGCCGTGAAATCGAATACTGGAATCGATTCGAACATCACTTCTCCGCGTAGGACTTGCTCGAAGTGCTCTCGACTCTCTGCACCTTTACCGGCAGCAACGACATCATCGATTCTAGTTTGGGCTTTGACCAAACCTTCGAGGACGTGCGCTCTAGCCTCGGCCTTTGCGAGGTCGAATTGTGTACGGCGACGAATCACTTCCTCTCGGTGTCTAACATATGCGTGCAGGATAACTGGCAAGGTGAGTTGAACTGGCTCACGATTGACGATTCCCATCATGTTGGCAGAATAGGATTCTTGGAGCCGACTCGAACGATACAATTGGTTCAACACAGCGTGTGGGTCAGCATTCTGCTTGATTTCGATCACAACGCGAATTCCCTCTTTGCTAGATTCATCACGAATATCCCGAATTCCTTTGACTGTTTCTTTGCTAACCAAGTCCGCGATTGCTTCCAACATTCCAGCCTTTTTGACTTGGTAGGGAATTTCGGTGATGACTATTCGCTTCCCATTGCTATCATCATGGACTTCACATTGAGATCTAACATGGAATCTTCCGTGCCCGGTTTCATACATGTCACGGATCCCATCAATGCCGTGTATGGTCGCACCTGTTGGGAAATCTGGGCCCTTGAGATGTTGCATGTATTCGCCGATGTCAATGGTTGGAGGTGTCTCTGGGTCTCCATTCTCCTCGCCCTCCTCTAAGATTCGATCAACGTGCAGGTGGACTGCAGAAGCCACTTCGGGAAGGTTGTGCGGTGGGATTTTAGTGGCCATTCCTACGGCAATTCCATCGCTACCGTTCAAAAGTAGGTTGGGCAGTCGAGCAGGCAATACTTCGGGCTCTTGTTCGGAATCATCGAAGTTAGGCTGGAAATTTACGGTATCTTTCTTGATGTCTTCCAGCATGTGTTTTGAGAGTCGATCCAAACGACTCTCTGTATATCGCATGGCAGCAGGGGGGTCGCCGTCGATGCTCCCAAAGTTTCCTTGCCCATCCACCAATGGATATCGCAAGCTGAAATCTTGGGCCATTCGAACCATGGTGTCGTAAATCGATTGGTCGCCATGGGGGTGGAATTTACCCATGACTTCACCCACTGAACGTGCAGACTTGGAATAGGAACGATCTGCAGTGTGGCCCGCTTCGTGCATACCATACAACACCCTCCTATGTACCGGTTTCAATCCATCGCGAACTTCCGGTAAAGCACGGCCGATGATTACAGACATGGCGTAATTGATGTATGATGTACGCATTTCTTGGTCGACAGTATGTCGTACCTGATTGTCGGTTGGATTATTGGATTCTTCTTCATCACTCATATTCAATCACCTCACACATCAACATTCGCTTCAGCAGCATGTAGTTCGATAAACGCGCGTCGGTCGGGCACATCTTCTCCCATCAGGGTCTGGAATAATGACGAAGTTTCTCCGTCATCGCTGAAGTCATTGGCAGTCACTTTCAGCAACGTGCGGTGTTCAGGATCCATTGTTGTAATCCACAATTGGTCAGGATTCATTTCACCAAGACCTTTGTATCGTTGGATACCAACTTTCGCCTCTGGATTTTCCTCCTTGAATTCTTCAATGATCGCATCTCGTTCGGGATCCGAATATGCGTATCTTGAGGTCCGGCCTCGGGTGACCATGTACAGTGGAGGTTGAGCGATGAACACATTTCCTGATTCAATTGCGGGGCGCATGAATCGCCACATGAATGTAAGAATTAGAGTTCGAATGTGGGCACCATCGACGTCAGCGTCCGTCATAATGATGATTTTCCCATAGCGTAACTTTTCGACGTTGAAGAATGTATCTTGGTCGGCTAGAATTTCTTCACCTTCAGCCAATTCGGGGGGGTTGCCAACACCTGCGCCTAGTGCTTTGATCATGGTCTGAATCTCATTGTTTTGGTAGACCTTGGCTTGATTTCTCAATTGGCGCTCAACGTTCAGAATTTTACCCCGGAGTGGGAGGATAGCTTGGGTTCGACGGTCCCGGCCCGTCTTTGCAGAACCGCCCGCAGAATCACCCTCGACAATGTAAATTTCACACTCTTCCGGTTTTCGACTTTGGCAATCAGCCAACTTTCCTGGTAGTCCACCACCTTCCAAGACTCCCTTTCTACGAGTCAGGTCACGAGCTTTTCTTGCTGCTTCTCGGGCCTTACTGGCGAGGACGGCCTTATCGATGACCATTTTGGCAA
>NZXM01000037.1 GCA_002701965.1 Methanobacteriota archaeon
AGAAAACCCACTACGATTTGAAAAGAAAGGCATGGATTTGGCAGCCTCTCGGGCTCGAGATGTCGAGGCAAAGGTGATGCTGCCAGAGGAAGTTGTCACCCATCGCGATAAGTTGGACTTCGCCGCAAGTCGGGCGCGTACTGTCGAACCAGGTGTCCATTACGATACAGGACCAAACATGCGTGTCATTGGCATGGGGGCTGCAAGTCGTGCTGCAGCCGGCGGTGATGTATCGGAAGAAACTCCTCCACTAACTTCGAATCAGGCGGTTCGGGAAGCCAGTAGCCGTGCTCAAAGGACTCAACACTTGACAGGACGTTTGGCGGATGTCGAAAAAGCCCATATTCGTGCCATGTCAACAGCATTTACCGGGAGTGGAAACACACAAGTCACCGTTTGGGAACGACTTCGCAAACTGGAATCAAATGGTGTTGAAATCCAAGCCATTGTGGACCAATTTGAAATTGATCCTGATGGTGCTTTAGAAGCGCTAGAGGAGGCAGAAAAATGAGCACATTCCGGACGCCACTTCGTGAAGCAATGGAGCGTAGTAGGAGATTTTTGGGAGATTCTAAGCAACCCGAAGAGGGGCCCAAAGGTGAGAGTACCTTACTGGATCACGTCTCGATTCGTGCGCGTATTCGTGCCGAGGCTCGATTTGCCAAGCGATATGATCTACCTGTTGGTGCACCATCTCCTCTGGAACGGCTCTCGATTCTGAGTGGTGATGACTCTGGTTATGGAGAAATGGTCCAATCACGATTAGAAGCCATGCGGGGTAAGATTCTCCAGGGAAGCCCACTCAATCTCGAAGGTGAATCGTCACGAATCCCAACCGACGTTCCCCGCTGGGTAGCAGGTGAAGGTGACATTGTTTCAAATGATCCAGTGGTCCCGATTTGGAGGGAAGTACTCGAGGAACACCGTGGCTTGAATCCATCCGAACCCCTCAGTGAAACAGACTTGGGCTCACCTCAGATCATCGATTCCGGTCCCGCTCCCGTATCACGAGATCACGCAGGGCATTGGCCTCCCTATCTACCAAAGCGTTCAGGATTGGACTTTGGGTCATGGCAACAAGGTGCCTCAAACAGAATTGCAACACAAGCTGCTAGTGAAGTCATCGATTATCCAGCACGTCGCCTGAACCCATTGCTAATCCATGGTACAGCAGGTACAGGAAAGAGCCATCTTCTCTGGGCGATTGGAGAATCTCTGCACAATGGAATTCCTGATCGTGATGTAAGGCTAATCACCGCAGAAACATTCCCTGAGCACCTGCCAGATGGTTGGGATGATTTACTGTTGTACGCAAGTACGCTCCTCATCGATGATGCAGATCGTATTTTGATGCGCCCTTCAGGCCCAGCAAACTTGGCCGATGTCATCGGGTGGTCGATTGACATTGGCGCGCAAGTGATTCTAACATCCTCACGTCGCTTGGCTGCAGATTCATTACCGATGGGTCGCCTTCGTCAGGCTGTTTCGTCGGGTGTCCATGTCGAACTTGGGTCGCCTTCTGAGGGGACGATGCTGTTACTACTCAGGCGCAACACCTTGTCACGTGGGGTATCTTTGACAGACCCTCAGTTACAGGTTATTGTTAGCCGAAGTCGCGGTCAATGGAGCCGTGCAAAAGCCGATTTTGAAACCGTTTGTTTGGCACTGGAGTCTGGTGCTTTGCTGGTCGGTGCAGTCGATGTCCGAGAGTTGCTCTCTGGTGAAGCGCCAACGATTGTTGAGGCATCTGAAGAAAGCAGTATCGATGTAGAAACCAAGGGTGCGCAAATCGTTGCCGATGTCCTTGATTCGGTCCTTCCTGAGTCGGTAGATAATCGGGCAGAAATCGTCAGTGAGCGAGTTCAATTATCCGATGACTATGTTCCTCCTGAACTTCATTTGCCTACATCTTCTGAGGCAATCAATTCTCTGGCATCAGATTCACTTCGAGGTCATCTAAAGGACATTGCGAATCGCGGTAAAAGAGCGAACATCACCCCGCAAATACCCGTTGGAAACAACATCGATGCACTGACCGATTCTGCTTTGGATAACCTGGAGAAAATTATCCATGAGCACAGATTCGAGTTGAGAGAACTCAATCGTGAAATCCACCACATTTCTAGAAAGGTTGATACTGCATCCTCAGATGAATTGGTCTCATTTACAGATCGGATGTTGGCCATTGAAAATCATCTCGATAAGTTGCAGGAACTCGGCTCGGGCGAATATGCTCCAGAGATTGAGAATTTCAACCCAAGCGACCTACTTGAACCACGCAAACATCCAGTGCTTGTTCCAGAAAAAGTTGAACCCGGGAAAGCGATTCTTTGGCCACTTAAGCGTCGTGTTTTGTTGCCAGTTGAATGACTTACCAAGTCCTGAATCCTTTCTCAGCAACCCGGTCTTTCTCTAGGTGACCCTGAATAACAGGTAACGAAATTGCATCCGCCTCCGGTTGTCGTAAACCTGGACACAATTGTACGGTTTTGTGCCAAGATCTGTTTGAAACCATATTCTCATTCCACCATGGGAAAGCAGAACACTGGTCTGGTTTGGCTTTGTAGACACTACAGGATTTGTCATCATTCAGGTAAATACAGATGCCATCTTGCTCCCTTGAACGTAGGACATAGCGGCCGTTTTGGCTTCGAGTGCAATCCCGATCTAGCCAATCTTGAACCTCCATTTCGTGGTGTTTAGCCAACCGTTCAGCATCATGCCTGGCCAAGAAAACAACCCCTCCTGGTTGATCACAACATTTCCCACAATCGGGCTGACATTCAAACCGGACACCCTCGGAATACCAAGGTCCACGAGCGCCCATAGTTCTGCGACATTCGCTTTGGTTTTGAGATTCTGGGTGTAATACCCCCAACCCTTGCCCTTATACCAAACGCGCCTTTCGCACGGGCCGAGGAGTCGAGATGAGCGACGAAAATGGTAAGGAAGTACTCTTTGAAGTCACCAAGGACCATCTCGACACCGGACTTCGTGGGATTCCAGTCGGTACCTGTCGAACTTCGTTTGTCGACCCGAAGAAGGGTGTGCACTATTGTGGCTATCCCGTGGGTGACCTTGCCGAGATGAGTCCTGAAGATGTCATCTTCCTACTCTTTGAGAAGCGACTCCCCAACCGTCAAGAATCCCAGGACTTCCGACATGAATTGGTTCAACGAGCTGAACGCCTACCGACGGGTGCACTGCGGGTATTGGAATCTCTAACTCCTGGATCAGGGCACCCCATGGATTGGTTGAGTATCGGAATTCAGTCTCTTGGTGTTGCTGAGACCACTGGAGATATCCGAGCTGATGGCCTGAATCTTATTTCACGGATGCCAGAACTGATGGCGACCATTTTCTGTCTACGAGGTGGCCGTGGACTCCCTGAAGTAGCCAGCGAGCCTCAGCGCGGTATGGTGGAGAATTTTGTTCACTTGTTGGGTCTAGAAGGTACAGATGCAGATCGTATGATTCGAACATTACGCGTATTCCTCGTGCTTCACATGGACCATGGTGGAGGTAACCTTTCCACATTCACAGGGAAGGCCGTTGCCAGTGGGTGGGCCAGTCTATACGCTTCGATTTCCAGTGCCATGAATGCGCTATCAGGTCCACTCCATGGTCGTGCAAATCAGTCTTGCCTGGAATTCGTCCAGCGGATTGGGACCTCTGATGAGGCTGAAGTTGAATCCTTTGTCCGAAAGGAACTGGCTGCAGGTCGCCCCATCTACGGATTTGGCCACGCAGTACTCCGTGCAGAAGATCCTCGTGCAGCAGCACAATTCAAGCTCGGTGAGGAAATTTGCCCCGATGATCCAAACTTCAAGACGGTCAAGGCGCTACGAGTTGCTGCACCCAAGGTTCTGGGTGAGAATCCGAAAATTAGCAATCCGAATGCCAACGTGGATATCGCTTCAGGTACACTACTGAATGCGGTCGGCTTCCACAAGCCTGAGTACTATACGACTTTCTTCGGATGGGCTAGAGTTGCAGGAATTGCTGCTCAGATTCTCGATGAGCGAAATGCTCGTGGTGGACGAGGGACTCCGATTTACCGACCCAAGTACTACGCTGCGGATTCAACCATCCGTCGCCTTGAGTAATCACTGGAAGTCTTTGCCACTTCCTCGGTGTCCGATCATTCGACTGACTTCCCAAGGCATGGTCTTTGGACTTGCGTCCCGGGATAATTCATCCAATTCTCGTTCCCAGCCCCATTTTTTTCTCCATGATGCGAGGAAACCCTTGCGTTCAATATCTGTTAATTCATGCCAAGGTGTAACTTCACGCGTCGCTTCTTCAATCAGTGCGGCATGATCCGCAGGGTCAGCATTCTGCAATAGGGCCTGACGCTCTACATCCAGAGGTTGACTGGCCCAGCGCATCCATCTCGCTCCACCTGTTGGCAGTGTCACCAATTCAGGTGAAGTATAGTCCGTCAATCCCGTCAGCCCCATTTCTCGTAAAGAATTCTCAACTTCGATTGACATGGGCCATACATACGCTTGGTATCCTTTTCTTAATCGATTTAGACGCCGCCCGGTATATCCCGAAAGCCCGAAGGTTCTGCCCAGGGTGATGTGACGAGTTGCCCCGTGCAAATACTCCAATGCGCATGGCAACATGGGTGCACCCACCAATCTCTGATGTTTCAGATGAAATGCCAATGATAACCACATGAAGGAAGGTAGGGTAAGTATTCGCTTGACACGTCGGTTTCCAACTTCTGGTGTTGCAGGTTGTAATTGAGCAACAGGCCAATTCACGCTCGCGCGCGCGCACACGTGACGGAATCTGCGTTTGAAGGAGTAGATGACAACATTCTGTTGTTGTAAATCCATTTCATTCAACATTTCATTCGCCAATCCAGTAATAATTCTAGCATGTTTTTCTCGTTTCTTTGGATTAACTGAGCCAGCAATTGCCGATCTTGGATGGGGCATCTTCAATTCAACACAAGCGACTTTGCCGTGCTCGCGCCAAGCATTGGTATAGACGTCATCTTCAAGCAAGGTTTGGAATAGTGGAATGTTCAGTTCTGCCAATTCGTCGGAGGAATAATCCTCGACCCACTTTGAACCACCCAATTGTTCGATTTGTGTTGGGGAGAGAAAGTTGTCATGGAAAAGGACCAACTGTCCATCAGTGGTCAATCGGAGGTCGAACTCCACACCATCGGTATGAACCATACCGTGACGTATTGCTTCGATTGAATTCTCAATCGGCTTGACCCAGCCCTTGGTCATTGATTGGTGCTGGATGTTCCCCATATTCAAGCGTCGCCCCTGCATCAAGCCTAAACACCGTCTAGCATAGTTTGTACACATGACTGAGGCTGACAAGAAAGCTGTTCGCGGTTACTGCATGTACGATTGGGGCAAATCAGCATTTGAAACCAGCGTAACGACGGCAATTCTACCTCCATGGTTTCTCTATCTCTTCTTGGAAGCAAATGGACTGACAACGACCATTGCTGGAATCGAAATGTCGGGTACGGCCATTTGGTCATATTCTGTTGGTATTGCCACCCTTATTGTGGCAATGCTCAGTCCTTCATTTGGCGTCATTGCAGATCGAAGAATGATCAAAATGTGGTGGCTCAGAATTCTAACCTATCTGGGTGCAGGAGCTACATTCCTACTGGCACTTGCTGGAACTGGATTGATTCCAATCAGTATGAAGTGGGCCTGGTTGATGATTATGTTCGTCATGGCCAATATCGGATTGAATGGTGCAGGGGTATTCTACAATGCACTATTACCTCACCTTGGCGATGATACCCAAATGGATGACATTTCCAACCGAGCCTTTGCATACGGTTACTTCGGAGGTGGAATTCTACTATTGGTACATCTTGCAATGTTTCTTTCTTTGACCGGTGACTGGGTCATTCCTTTCATTATGGCATCTTCAGGAATATGGTGGTTTGGTTTTTCGTTGCTTACGTTCAAGTGGGTCCCTGAACCTCACATCGAAGAAGAAATGGAACTGACGAGCTTTCTTGAATCTTCTAAATTCGCTCTATCTGAGGTTGCTACAACTCTGAAAAAGCGCAAAGATTTTCGCACCCTCTTTTTCTTCATGCTGGCATATTTCTTCTATATCGACGGAATCAACAGTGTGACAGCACTTGCTGGCGTATTCGGACCCGCAGTTTTGGGTTTGACAACGACAGATCTCATTCTAGCCATTCTCGCAATTCAATTTGTGGCAGCACCTTCAGCGATTGGTTTTACAAAAATTGCAGAGAAGTATTCGACCAAGTCAGCCCTCCAACTATCTCTGATCATTGCAACATTAGTCGGTGTTTTGGCCCTGACATTCGCACCACTTACACCTGATTCGCATGACGGGTATGACATCCAATATACTTGGGATGAAGAAACTGAAACCTATCACGCCGTGGTTCTCTCCACCTTGGGTGAATTGGCTCAGGATCCAGACAATGAAGAACAGGAATGGGCGATAGAATTCAGAGATATTCTCCCTGTTCAAGTGAATGATAAAGTCGACGAGGCCGAAGTCCTAGAATGGGCCAAAGACAGTGATGGTCAACCCCTATCTGTTGATGTTGGTAATGCCTCCTTAGATGCTCTAAAGGCAAAGATTGCAGATTCCAGATTTAGCATGAGCATCAAAAGCGGTGATGATGTAGATTCCCTTGCTGGAATCGATCACCCCACCAATCTAGGTGATGGGCCATTGGACTTTATCGCAGAGACTGCCAGAGATCTAGTTTGGCAGCCATTGGGGATATCTGTAACAATTCAATTCATGATGCTTGGAGTCATGTTTGGTTCCATTATGGGTGGTTGCCAAGGTCTTTCAAGAAGCCTGTTTGGTCAAATGATTCCAGAATCACGTAGTGCTGAATTCTTCGGCTTCTTCGGCTTCTTTGGCAAGGTTGCAGCATTCATCGGACCGATTCTGTACGGAACTTTGGCCATCATCTTTGACGACCGAGTTGCCATTATGAGTATTTTCTTACTCATCTTGACGGGCACTATCATGATGAGGTGGGTGGACGTCGAAGATGGCATTGCCGTGGCCAAGGCTGAAGACGAACGTAATCGGGGCCTCACTTCTGCTGAGGAATGATTCGATCAATCAGCAAGGCGATTTCAAACAACACAATCATCGGTGCTGCGATGAGTGCCAATGACAGTGGGTCTGGTGGAGACAACATGGCGCCAACAACAATGCTGGCAAACCACAAATGTCTTCGATAATAAGTCAGGAAACTTCGTTCTACCAAACCACCCTTGAGTGTAATCAAAACCACCAAGGGAACTTGGAATGCGAGGGCACTTCCGAGTGCCAATGAAATGAGGAATCCAATCCATGCTTGCAAATGCCAGGTTGATTGTAAACCCACAGCTGTTGCATCTTCATGCAAATATTCCAGCAAAAATGGAATCAGAATTTCCCATGCATAAAGCAACCCTGCAAGCGCCAAAGTCAATGATTTCGCCAGTGCCCACAATCCTTTGCCAACAGAACCGATTTCAAATCCGATGTCCAGGTTCTTTCCATGTCTGGCAGCATCCCAGACCAATGACATCACGACCAACATGATTCCAATATAACCCGCGATTTGTAGCCTTAGCAATACCAATTCTAAGGGCTGTAGTACGACAATTTCTGTCCCATCCGGGATCAGGCTGGATTGATTGATAATCCAATCAATCCCCTCGCCTGCAATCGGATATCCGAGAACAAAACCAAACAGAAACAAAACGGCAAGCCCACGAACACGAGTTCGAAGATGTTCTCCCAATTTACGGAACATTCGCATTCGAGGCGCATTCATAAGTTCCTCAAATTCCAATCCTTCAGCCATGTGGATGTCTCCTCAATCAAGGCAACTCAGGAATAAATGGGGTTTTTCTTCGTGGTGTGGCTTGTTCCTGAATTTCGGTTTGAGCAGGCTCTATGGGCACATCTTGTTGAGTCCAAGCTGGAGCAGCAGTTTCAGGCTCCGGCTCAGTTGCAACCTGCACAGGTCGGCCCATGAGTGTCCATACTCCTTGTTCTGGATCCCATTCTGCCATACTGGGGAGTTCTGCAGGTCTGACTGGCATCACTGCAGTAGTGGATTTCTTGCGAACTTTTTCGACGACTTTTTCCTTGAAACCAGCAACCATTGTCGCCACCCCTTTCGCACCTGTCATTGTAGTGCTAACCACGTCTTTGGTGACATTCAGCGTTGTATCTGCTGCTTGAGTGGCCATTGAAGAAATCCGCTCAGTCACATTTGGCTTTGCTTCCTCAAGGGAAATAATCTCGGGAATCTCAGGCAGAGAAGGAGTGAGCAAGGGGTCTTCTTCTTCTAGAGTGTCTTCAGATGACAAAGGTTCACGGAAGAGTTCTGGTATCTCAGGCAGTTCGCGTTCGATCCCATCCGAAACAGTTTCACCAATCTGCTCAGTTTCAAGCACAGGTTCAGGCACAGGTTCAGGTTCAGGTACAGGCTCAGGTACAGGCTCAGGGTCCCATACGCCCCAGCCGATGTCATCTTCGTCATCGTCTTCGACTTCATCATCGTCTTCGACATCTACAGCCTCATGATTTTCATTCTCAATGTACGCCTCAACCATCTCTGTGGTTTCATCGTCAGGAACCGTTGTGGTAAACCGACTGTCTATGAGGGGCACTTCTGCGTCAGTTTCCTTTTCTTCTTCAGCTTCTTCTTCAGCATTCGCAGCAGCAATTGCACCCATTTCTCCAAGCGCAGCTGATACAAGATTTTCATCGAGTGATTCAGTCACACCAATCACGGACTCAACAATTGCTTGAGTATGGGCATCTCCACCCATTGAAGGAAGGGATCCGCCCCCTCCGAACTCAAGTAATTCACGTTCTTCGAGTCCATCATTTTTCTCGATGGCTCCGAATTCAGGTCTCCGTCGAAGGCAATAGATTGCACCCAAGGTTGAGGGCAATGCAATTGCAAATAGTAACCACTCTTGCGAGGTCATCGCACCAGCTTCCGACCAAACAGGATCGGGTGAACCTCCGAAAAATCGATCTTTAAAAAATAACCAGAAATGGAATTTTTGTCCAACACCACCATCGGCAAAGAGGACTGCAGGGAAAAAGCCCAACATTCCGTTGATTAGAAAGATGACCCAAGTGGGCAATGCCAGAATTAAGCACCACAGTCCAGCTCTGGGATGATACCGCTCCATGATGTCACCGGGGAACCTCCGATAGCGCTCGCACCTATCAACATCTCCTTCGGAGATGAACCCCTGTATCAGCGTTTGATGATAATCGAAAGTAAATCTCCATCTTTGAGATGGTGAGCCAATCCGACGCGCTGCCAATCAAATTTCGCAGAGGGGCCCTTCACCCTTGCAAATCTGAATTTACGAACGAAATCTCGATGCAATGTATTGCAGACATCTTCTACAGTCGAGGTATCTTTGACAATCAATGGCTCGACCAAATCAGCTTCTTGACCCTGAGGTTTGAGGTAGATCGACATGAATCCCAAATTGTCGTAAAGGAAATCCTTCATCTTCTCAATTCCCATGCCTGTAAATGCAGAGATTGGCATGACTGGCCACCCATCAGGAAGCATATCAGTCGTCCGTGTAAGGTCCTCCTGACTTGCAATATCCATCTTGTTTACAACGACCACTGCCTTGGAGTAGACGCGGTTGGCAGCCATGGTATCGACAATGTGATCTGCGTTCACATCAATGCGCATTGTGACGTGTGCGCTGACCATGCCGAATGAGCGAACAATATCTTGAATCTCTTCATCAGCAAGGTTGGTTTGTTCACAGGTTGAACGCACGACAATCCCACCCCTGTCAGTTCGTTTGACAAATACGGGTGGCTTGTCTTCATTCAACCTCATTCCACTAATCTCCAATTCTCGGTTCAAGACATTGAAGTGTGATTCTTGGAATGGGTCCACAACATAGAGTACCATGTCACAGGATCGAATTACACCAAGAATTTCCTTTCCTCTCCCCTTTCCTTCCGCAGCACCTGGGATCAAACCGGGCAAATCCAAAATCTGAATTTTGGCACCTCGGTGCTCCATTAGTCCAGGGATGCAGGTCAGCGTGGTGAAGGCATATGCACCCGTTTCAGAATCTTGGCCCGTTAATTGGGCGATAAGCGTTGATTTTCCAACAGATGGGAATCCGACCAATGCGACGGATGCATCTCCAGATTTCTTGACTTCGAAGCCAGAGGCGGGGCCGCTACTCTTGGAATGAGCCTCTTGAGACTCAATCTTGCGTTTCAACGCAGCGATTTTGGCCTTGAGCTTTCCAATGTGGTGCATGGTTGCTTTGTTCTTCTGAGTTTTGTCAATCTCTGCTTGAATTTCCGCGATTTGCTCCTTGATTGTCGCCACAACATCACCCCCCGGCTGGCTCGCCCGACCCTATGGGTCGGGCACGGGTTCTTCAATCCGATGTGCTAAATCGACATGGCGAGCATTGATGGATGGGTTGCGCAAGGGAATGGTATGGCCTCGGTAGACCTGGTCGCCCGTTTGGTCGATATTGCCGTTTTCCGCGGCCTTTGTTCGATTCCAGGGGATCAATTGGCACTCGCCCTGTCAAAGGGTGAATTACGAGATAAACGACCTGATCAAATCTCTTCATTAGATCGAGCATTCGACATTGATGCGGAAGCAGAATTTCTAGATTGGTACGACGAACAACCTGTAGATTGGACTCCTGCAGGCTTTCTTCATGACCTTTCACAAATACCACTTGAGGATGCAGCAAACGGCCTTCGTCTCCTTTCAGATTTGGCGAGTCCCGGTTCATTTCGATGCTGGGAAGGTCGGGCAATGTTGTATCTGGATGTCTTATTGAGTCGTAAAATATCTGACATTGATGATTTGTATTCCGATTCAACTTGGGTTGATGCCAAAGCCGCAGTATCCTCATCTCAACCCGACGAATATGCTGAATCAGTGGTGGTGTCATGGATGGCACAGCGTGAAGACATGGGTGAAACATTAGATCCAAACAAGGATGCTAGAATCCTACCCACGATGGAATCTCACCAGACGTCTGCAGATATGTTACATCGGACCTTGCAAACCGCATTGTTGCCAGAGTTGTTCTTGATGGTTGGACGCGATTGGACTGAAGCAAGCGCATGGGGGCAAGGAAATTGGAATTTACAGAAGCTGCTTGAAAGCGGTCTTCCGGAGGGATCCTAGTGAAACCCTCACTGATTGTTTTGGGTCGATTCCAACCGTTCCACAACGGACACGCTTCGATGGTCGAAGCCGCCCTAGAACAGGGTGTGCCATTGCGCATTTGCATCGGTTCCTCTGAGGCTGAACAATCTCTGGAAAATCCATGGAGTGCATCTGAACGCGAGCAAATGATTCGTGCATGGTTGGAGGGAAGGGATGCCGAAATCGTCCATGTTCCTGACTTAGGGGATCCTCCAAATTACGTCAAACATGCTGAGGAATTTCACGGACCATCGGGGACGCTTTTCACGACAGATTTTGAGACTTCAAAACTCTATAGAGAGGCAGGTTGGGGTGTAATTCTCCATGATCTTGAAAACCGCGAAGATTGGCAAGGTTGGCGAATCCGAGCCACACTACAAATGCTGTCTACAGTCCTGGAAGAAGAGGCTGTGATTGCCGCGCTAAGTGTCAATGTCCCTGCTGCAGTAGCTCAACTAATCGTGGACAATGGATGGCAACGTCGTTTGTTCCACATGGGCACGGGTGGGGAGCCAGTCGGTTAACACTCACTTGTCTCAAATGGCGTCTCAATCAAGTGCTCTACAAGTTGATCGATACGTTCCTGATTTACACCCATGTCGCCCCACCCCAATCGTGATTCAGAATGAATTTGAATCCAAGTTCCATTTTCAGTACATCCTGTTTCGACAAAAAAGTCGTCGGGGAACATGAACCATCTGGAGTGGAATACTGTGTGTGAACTGGTTGCATCTTCCGATTCGATGGAGACTCCAGATTGTGTAGATATCCAGTCCATAGCTGCCGATTGAAGTGCTTCGGGTGATGTATTTACAGACATCATCAAGCGCTCACAGTTGTTGCTATTTTCGGGACATTCAGAAGGAATTTCAGAAGTATCTGGTGCCATAAAAGCCCCTAGGATTTGTATGGTGAATAGGCACACAATCCAAATTGCAGGTGGAATCAAGATCCACCGTCGGGATTCCACAGAATCACTCCTTAGAAACCACGACTCGTGCAGGGCGAAGCACCCGATCTTTGTACATCCAACCGGATTCTAGAGTATCAATCACAGATCCATCAGGGTGTTCTTCTGAAGCTGGAAGGGTGGTCAAAGCCTCCATGGTATTCGGATCAAANTGTCCACTNACCTCTATNGGAGTTACACCTTCNGACTGTAGTGCATCGACCAGGTTGTCTCGTGTCAAGCGAACACCATCTGTGAGCGGCCCNTCTTCTGCATTTTCCAATGCCTTTTCCAGACTGTCAAGAACTGGCAATATACGCCCAGAGAGGTTGAAACCTGCGAATTTCATCAGTTCTGCTCGNTCGGTTACATTCCGCTTGCGGATATTGATGATATCTGCTTCTTTGTAGGTAATTTCAGCCTCAGCCTTCTCAGCACGAGCAATGGCTTCAGCGAGTTTTTCCTCTATAGTCGGCTCAATTTCTTCCTCTTCAACGACTTCTTCAGCCGCTTCTTCGGTGGAATCGTCCTCTGACATTGATTGTCCGGGAGTGGCGCCTATTCTTGAATCCGACGCGCACAAACTATGGCCGNAGGTCGTTCAGCCAGACCACACCCACTTCCAGCCGTTCGTGAGTGGGGTGGACTTCAACCATCGCCACTGGCGCATCAACNACATCTGCAATCTGCTCCGCCAACATCAATGGGATTTCCAATCGGTCAAGGNCCTCATCGAAGAAAATGAATTGCTCAGGGATGCCTGTTTGTGATTGAATTTCAGCAGTCCAATCTTTTGCGTCTTCATCTGAGCACCAAATGGCNCCAAACACCATGGTTCCGTCTTCAGTCATCTGTTCATGGGGCGAGATGGTATGCTCCCCACGNCGTAAAAAGCGCCTGCGTAATTGTCCTGAATCCTTGTANGAAGCCGTACAATACTTCACCATAAATCCGTAATCAGNAGTGACCTTTGCATGTAAAGCTCTGGCCAATTCTCCAGATCCTTCCGCACCTGCAGTGATTTCACTGGATAGATTGAATCCTCGAACTTCCATGTTGTCATAGTTACCGACCGTAATTTCCAATTCGTTCAGATTGAGAAACAGTGCGGGGCCATTTCGCATTTCTTCAACCAGTTCATGCAAGCGCTCTTCTTGGTCNGGCTCACAAGGCAATTCGATCCCGNCATAGATTCCAGCNTCTCTNCANGCCTGCATNGTNNNNACATATCGATTGATAATCGAGATTCAGCAAATGNAATCTGATCTCATCCANTCCAGCTTCTGCCAATTGTTCGGCTACTTCAGGCTTGAATGGAATACTGGTGTACAGATGGATGTGGTGCGTGGGGCCGAATGCATTCTTCAACTGTCGNCAAGCTTCCATACTTCGCNCTGCGGCCATCATGGGGTCNCCTCCAGTAATNCCTGTTCCAGTNGCGTTCATGGCCCTCCCCTCTTGGATGACTGCACTCCAATCACCAATCTCGACGCGTCGTTCATTGGCGTACATGAAATCGATTTCACGACGATTTTCGGAAAGCGGACAATAATCGCACATCCAGTGACAATGTCCGGTCACGAATAGAACCAGTTTGCTACCCATTTGGCATTGAATACAGCCTTCGGCCTCGTCGATNGATGGTAATTCAATCANANACAGGCCTCCAAGAGCATGCGATGATATCTGGAATCTTGACTTAATTCAGGNTGGAAGGTGAGAGCCAANCNGTTGCCTCGTTTGACACCAACCACTTCACCCGAAAGNGTACACAANACCTCATCGCGAACATCNCCGAATCGCGGTGCACGGATGAAAATCCCNGGGAANCCGCAATCCANTNCAGATTCAAATGANTCNACTTGGCTTCCGNATGCGTTTCGATCGATGTCAGCATCGACCAGGGNANCTCCACCATCTTGAGGGTCAGCCAATAGAATCGCACCNGCGCATGTGGCAAGAACTGGTCGTGACTCATCTTCACGCATCCATTCAAACAGTGCAGGCAAGAGTCGACTGGCCTCATCATTGCCTCGCAAACGCATGACTGTACTCTCNCCNCCNGGNANCATCAAACCATCAATCGGTTGTTGCTGTAAATCTTCGATGGTTCGCAATTCAACGATTTCTATATCGAAGGACATCTCACTTGCAGCCCTTTGAATTGCATCGATATGCGCATGGCGAGCCCCTTGCAGCATTGCAATNCCGATGGTCACCATGTTCTGTCGGCTTCAGTGCTCATTCTTGACGGCTCCGTTACAATTGCAGTTTGTCGTTCAATTGTAGCGGGCAGAGAATTCTCGCATGAAGTCGACCAAGGCCACCACGCTTTCCATCGGGCANCCATTGTACAAACTCGCTCGAATCCCACCGACACTTCTGTGTCCCTTGAGTCCACCCAGACCTGCNGCTTCCGCTTCTTGGAGGAATATGGGCTCCAGTTCTTGATTNCTCAATCTCCATGTGACATTCATGACCGAGCGTGAATCCATGTGTGCATGTGGTGCCCAAAAATCAGTTCGGTCCAATTCCTGATACAGTAGGTTGGCNTTTGCTCTGTTACGCGCAATCGAGCCTTCCAATCCACCATTTTCTTCCAACCACTTGAACACCTGATCAAGNACNAAAATACCGAATGTGTTGGGGGTATTGAACAACGAGCCCTTCGAAGCATGTACNTTGTAATCCAACATCGTAGGTAGGTCNTCACCACAGCGCTCCATCGCCCAAGGGGATAGAATCACCAAGGTCACTCCNCTCGGTCCCAAATTTTTCTGTGCTCCTGCATANATGANCTCGTGAGCGCTGACATCAANAGGGACNCCCGCAATNTCTGANCTNGCATCCANAATNCGCGGTTTCCCNGAACTGTCTGGAAGATGGTGGTATTGTGTCCCATAGAGTGTATTGTTTGACGTNTAGTGGAGATAAACAGCGNCNTCACGNANNGAATATTCTCCATCGCTTGGAACTGATTTGAAGCTGTTCTCCGCATCATTCCAGATATCGGTGGCATCACCGATTCGATTGGCCTCTTTGAGTGCCTTTTGCGACCAACCTCCAGTGACCAAGAAATCTGCTTGTTCTCCATCCCGCAAAATGTTGAGTGCCGTCATGTAGAACTGGAGAGACGCACCACCTTGCAGAAACAAAACGGTGTAATCCTCCGGGACAGATAGGACACGACGAACCCGCTCCATTGCACTGTCAACCACACTTTGGAACGTAGCGCTACGATGACTGATTTCACACAATCCAAAACCGGAGTCCATCAGATTGGGCAAGGCATCTCCAACCGCATTGACTACAGAGAGTGGCAAGACAGCGGGGCCAGCGCCAAAATTGTGGATTCGCTCGGGCACAAATCAATGCCAGTGCGTTCGGTCTTTGAGGGTGTGCCTAGACCCTTCAATCTTCAGGAGCGTTTGCTGGACTTGGACAAATCACCGCACAACAGGACTCTAAATCCACCAATGGCAAGAGGTATCCTCTCGCATACATCCGTTTCTCGTGACTTTCCAAATTACGCCTTGACACATGATCTTGCAAATCACGTCGCTGCTTTTTGATCAGTCGTGACAATTTGTTGACATCCGCCATGTACACGTCTTCACCATTGACCACTGCCCAGTACTGTGCTTTCTTCTGAGCCAATCCAAATCCAGATGGTTTCCATGAGCTCTCTCGATTTTCCCGACTTTCAACTTCGAGGTAATGATTGCCCGTTTCGACTGAAGACCAGTCAAACCGCATGGCGATCATCGAACCATCCGGACCCTTGCAAGTCAACCCATCCTGACGCTCACTTTCAGTCAACATTTCCCAGCCGAGATTTTCTGCGACCGCACGCTCTACTTCGGCTCGCTCAGACATCAGTTCACCGAATCGCGAATGTATCTCTCAAATTTGAGTGAACCGGTGGTGCATTGTGCAAAGACTATCGCGCATGTAGCTGAGGCGATTTCGTGTCAGATACATTGCTCGGACTGTGTGATTTCACCATGCTTGATGCTGAAGGTGAAATCGACATCTTTCTTGAGGATGCAAATCAACATGATTTTGCGGCCATTTGTGTCCTGCCAGAACACGTGAAAATGGCGCGTTCGAAGTATACAGGAATCATCGCTTGTGCGGCGGGCGGTTTCCCCAATGGAGATGGTCCCTTACACGAGCGAATTTCGGAGGTTAAACGGGCTATTGCGGACGGGGCGGATGAAATTGACATCGTCTTGGATTTCGATGCGCTGATGGATGGAGATCGCAACAAAGTGGCCACGGATTTGGCCCAGATGAGACAAGCCTGTGGTGACAAAATTCTGAAGGT
>NZXM01000004.1 GCA_002701965.1 Methanobacteriota archaeon
AAACTCTCTCAGATTAATTTGAAATAGATATCGTCCTAATTTGAGATATGGCCGAACAAGATGAAGAAATGCCGTTTGTGTTCAAAATCACTGCACCATTTGCTAGGATGAAGATAAGATCATTAGGATTTGATCGGAGAAAAAGGGAAACCAAAATCTACGAGTATGCAATTCATAGATACTACATGGATTTCATTGAGATAATGGTGGCGTTAACCATCATTGTTTGTCGAGTTTACCTTGCCTACGATTTCGGACAACCATTTAGTGGGTCTGTTCCTTTGAATGGTAGCGATGTGTTTGTTTTTCTATTAACAATTAGTACATTATCGAAAAATTGGACATTAATGTCAGACTACAGAAAAAATGTTGTTGAGAGAATTGAAATTGCGGCAAAACAAAGATGAGTACTTTTGTTGGTTGAGCCACGTTTTACCCTTAGCCACTTTATTGTTCATCTCTGAGGCGTAAGCCTAGATAGAAACCAATCGTGTTGACGACTAAATCTGAAATCTTGTTATCCCAAGTTTCGTTGACAAATTCGAAGGGCAGATACAATTCCAAGATTTCCCATCCAATGGACAGCGCGAAGAAGACATACCAGTTTGTCAATAGAAAACGACCCACAAAGGTCCACTGTACAAAGTGACCCACTGACCAAAGGTTGAGGATATTCATGTCAATCACGATTAGACACGACGTCGAAGTTTTTCCATCAAGCCATCCGCTTCACCAAGAGCATGCAGCGTATCTTCCAATCGTCCTTCATTGTAGGCTGAATCCGCATTTCCAACAGCCTTCTCGCAGGCAGCACGTTCTCCATCGATGGCTTTGATTCCAGCAGCTTCCAATTTCTTGCGTAGTTTAGACCATTCATCTTGGACATAGGTCAACAATTCGTTTGCATCGCCACTGGCAGCTTCCAATGCGTCCAAGTCGGAAGTGAGTCTATCCAACAGAGCGGCAGCATGAGACCATGATTTGCGCTTGGATGCGGCGGCCACATCCTTGAGCCGTTCCTGCCATGCGTCTTCATCAACATGACCTTCCCAGCGTTTCTGGATGTTTTTCTTTTGACGTAAAGCTCGTTGTACATCACCCATGGCTTCTCGCTCTTTTCTCACTTCACGAATGATTCCATCAGAAACACCGCGTGCCAAACTGAATTCACCTTGGTCTAGATGTTGCTTGGCATTCTCTAGTCGCTTGTTCCATAGTTTGAGATCCAGTCCCTCGCTCTCTTCCATGACTTGAACCGCTTCAATGTAGGCCTCTTCTGCTCCTTCGCTGGCCTCACCAAGATTGGCGACATGATCTGGAATCGTGGTTGCAATTTCCAAAGCCAAGACACAATCTTCCTTTGCCAATGCTTCTTTGGCTTGAAGAAGCAAGTCATGTAATTGCTGATGTTGACTTCCATCCAGTGTTGAAATCAATTGACTTGATTCAGCAATTTGATTTTCAGCTGCAGCCCAATGTTGGATGATATTTAGTGCCAATTTCTTTGCCCGACGATACAGCATTTCCGCCTCACGTAAACTGCCCAAATCACGCTCACGATCTCCAGCGTTCAAACTGCGTAGTGGTTTCTTTGCGGTTGGTGCGATTTCCGATGCCTGCTCGACAGCATCTGCACAGACCTGGCGAATTTCTGTGATGTCATCGGCCAATGCCAAAGTTCGCTCGATGTCTTCTTCTGCTTGTGCTAGAATGCTGAAACCGAGTTCGGGATCTTTGTATCCAACATCAGATGCATTGCGACACAGGCTTGAAGCCTGATCTAAACTCACGCCTTGCGCTTGCAAATTGAGAATTCGAACCTCCAAAGCATCGAGGGTACGGCCGAAACGTTTCCTCTCGGCTCGATCTAAATCACCACTAAACAAATCTTGGATAACAAGCAAACCGGATACACTGAGAATCAGAGCTCCGACAATCATTGGGTTCGATTCTGGATTGGATGAAAGCAAGATGGCTCCACCGATGGTCAAACCCCCCAATGTCATGATGCCACGAAATCGCTGTGCATCCAAACTCCCGCGAAGATATTCTCGAGAGGTGAATAAGCAACCTGCAGAGACGACGAACATCAACAGGTGTCCTACCAGCACACTTCCTTCGGTACTGAAGCAATCGGTTCCCAATATGGCAATGGCTGGCCATGAGAGGCTACCTGCAGCCCCAAGCCGCCCTCGCGCGCGTGCATCGGGTTCGACCAAATCTTGTAGCAGCAATGCTGAGGCTAGTAATAGGCCGACTGGACCGAGTCGATTGAAGATTGCAATTGATTCATTGTTGAGCGCAGGCCACATGTACCAAGCCGCACTTGCGATGGTCGCGAATGCGCAAAAAAGTGCGAGACTAGACACCTTTCCCCTTTGCAACGCGATCTCCGCATCAATTCGAGTGGAGGGTGAATCAAGGTTGTCCATCGCCTCCGGCGATGAAGTCACCCCCTATGATAGATGCCCCATCAGGCATCCTCTTGTCCACTTTGTTTCTTGAGTCGCCAAAGGGCGATGAAACCAATCAACGGCGGGAGCATTAACAAGATCCACATCAGCGGTGTCATCTCTGAAGAAATACTCAAATCAGTCTGGAATTCTTCACTTGTGTTGTCATCAAACTCAATCCGTATGTTGACATCACCTACGGCCCATTCGGTCACAGATAAGCGGTGCGTCATGTTACCGGGGCCATCGACGGTTGCTTGTACCGCGATGAATTCTGAAGTGCAATCTTCAAGATAACACAGTCGGAAAATAGTCACACCTTGACCAGTATTCTCCAAGGTGATATCGAGTGCTCCAGGTTCACCAGGGCCTCCGGTACCTATTTTCACTACTTCAGAAATTTGTAAGAATCCATCCATGGGGGGTTCGACAACGAATAGCATCGAGTGGGTGCCCTTGTTGCCAGAAGAATCGGTCGCATTGACCACCAGAATATGGCGTCCAGCTGGGAGTGAGGGTAATGTAAACGATTCAACCTCACTCCAAGATTGTCCTACATCCAATGGCTCATCATTCAACTCAACCGACCAAGTAAGTTGTTGGATGGCGTCGATATCATCCCATGATTCTTCCAAACTGACATCAATCGGAGACCCACCCTCAATTGGGAGGTTGAGTTGTCCGTAGTAATTCCCATCAACAGACAAAGCGGGACGTGGATTGGGGTTGGTTCGGTCCGTGACCAGGACATCCCATGATTGCGTCGCATGATTCCCGGCAGCATCGACCAACTCCAGTTCTAGAGAATACATCGTGAGTGGTTTGGCCTGGTGCCGATCTTCGATGGTCAGATGCTGCCCATTGATGTGCGGGCCTTGAACAAACATATCGTTCCATGCATGATTTCCAATTCCCAACTGAATCCAACCATTGCTCTTATTCGAAGTCCATCGAATGTCGACTGGAGGTGCTGAATCATCACCTGCTTGCGTAGAGCCTGATAGAACAGCCCCTGATGGGATTGAAATAGTCTGTTGACCAACATCGACAACAACAGGTTCTTCATCAACTAAGTGCATGAACTCCATCTGTAAATTGCGTGTCGGTTGAATGCCATCGATGTATAACTCTTGACTATGATTGGTCATCAATCCCTGAGGGTCATTGCACTCCAGAGTTAGGTTGACCCAAGCGCTGTAGTCGAGGTTTAGGAACATTGGATCAATGGTTACATTGGATGCATTTTCATCAAACAGAGTAGTATTTTCGGATTGTAGAATAAATCGACTTTGGGGGGTGACAATCGATGTATCAGAACAACTGGATTCTATGGTAGTAGATTGTGCATAAGGTAGCCATGGAAGTTGTCGATCATCTGCATACCAGGAAGCAGTTGGAGCCATGTTTGTACCCAAAGCGATGGTAATATTACCGGTGACGTCAATCGCACCACGATGAACGACAAAGTCATCCGGCATACCAGAGATGTGTTCACTTTGAGGGGAGTATCGAATCTCGTGTGGAGTAGGCAAAGTGATGCGTAAGTCGGTGTGATCCGACAAATCTCCGACAATTGGAATCCAAAGTAATCGTGTTGAGCGACTGTCCGCGATTCCTGACAGATTGGCCTCGATATCCCAGCCCCATGAGTCATTGTCAACTTGAGGAGTGACAATTGGAGTACCTACCATGTCGACTTTGTCATATGCGCAACATCCGATTTCAGAATGATTGGAAAGCCATTCAGAAAAGAGCGATGTATTTCCAGAAAAATCACTTGTAATTTGATGCGCAATCCCCAAATGTGAATCTGACAAATCAGGGTGCCCAAGCGTATTTGGAATCGAAATTGTCGATGACCAAGTTGCATTCAGAGACGTGGCTTGATCGATGGGTCCCAGCAAATCGAGGTGTGCCTGACCAGAAACGCTTCTTGGATTTTCAATGACTTGTTCAAGGAAATTTGAGGCATTCGTGTTCTGATTGAATGGCAGAGGGTAATCCTGAGGAATACCATCTATCAATCGAACCAAACTCCAATTCCCATTGGGCAAGTGAATGTCAATGGGTTGGTCAGGGTTGATACTCGTTAGATTTCCGGATTCATCCCATAGTAGGACAGCTCCGGGAGGGCCTTCACTCCACAGGTGAATTGTTTCCGTTTCAGCACCAATCGTGGGAATGGGTGCTAACAATAAAAATACGACAATGAATAACGCCCTGCGCATTTCTTCACCTCATATTCGTGAGCCGTCATCGAAGATAATCGTCGAACCATCCGTGTCCATCACAAGTGGGATGACTTTGTATGAATCCTCCAATTTGGATTGGATTTCTGGAGGACCTTGGAACAAAAAGAATCCACCGCCACCAGCACCAAGCAATTTCCCACCAGAGGTGCCCAATTGCATCACAGTTGAATACAACTCATCCAGTGCATCTCCAGTAATACCATCAACAAGAGAACGCTTGATTTGCCAAGATGCGTCCAACAATTGGCCGACATCGGTATGGTTTCCAGTTTCGAGTGCCGCACGAACTTCTACAGCCTGTTGGCGAAGGGTATCTAAATCCGTACGTTTTTTTCCTGACGAAGCGGATTGCTTGGCCAAGATATCACTTGCTTTTCTTGTGATCCCTGTGTAGACCAAGAAATAGTTGGATGCCAAATCTCCAGAATCGATTTCGATAGGTGTCACGATAACAGAATCATCGGGCATGAATGCAATTTGATTGGATCCTCCAAATGCAGCTGCATACTGATCTTGTCTTCCAATNGGTTGAGCCAAGATGTCCATTTCAATCTGGCAGGCTTCATCGGCTAATTGAGCAGCATCGGGATTACGTCCAGCAAAAGTGTGTAGGGCATTCAACAACCCTACGGTCAATGCTGAAGATGAGCCCAAACCTGTCCCACGTGAAGGGATATCAGCAATGGTTGTAATTTCGACGCTTTGAGTCACACCAGTAATCCGCATTGCCTCGCGAACTAGTTCATGTTCGAGTTCTTCAAAATCATTGACTATCTCAGTCTTTGAATAACTAACGCGGACACTACTGTCGAAACGCTTGTTGACCGTAACATGGATGTGCTTTGCCAGTGCCATTGAAGTGACTAAGCCCCCATTTTCACTGTCCATGTAATATGCCGGTAGATCGGTTCCACCACCACAAAACGAGACGCGAACTGGGGTCCGACTGATAATCATCGATTTCGCGGACCCAGCATTCCCCCTTCAAGCCCTCGGCTTCCGATTCCTATGGAATCGACATGTTCGATGACCCCAATGAATAAGTTCGTGGGTCTGTCAAGGGGTGTCGGCGGACAGGATGGACGGCGACCTCATTACCATGGATAACTTGACGAATGAAGAGATTGTTTCTCTACTTGATGATGCTGAAAGACTACTTCCAGTAGCTCATGGTGAAGAGTTTCTCCCACTACTTCAGGGGAAAATTTTGGCCAACATGTTCTTTGAACCGAGTACTCGTACTAGAATGTCATTTGAGACCGCAATGAAGCGCTTAGGAGGGAATGTAGTCAACCTCGGCGATGTCAAATCCTCATCTGCAGTTAAGGGTGAGACATTGTATGATACCATGCGAATGGTCGACGGATACTGCGATATAGCCGCACTCCGCCATCCTCAGCAAGGAGCAGCTCAGTACGCTGCAGATGCTTGTGGCATTCCAATCATGAACGGAGGTGATGGAGCAGGTCACCACCCAACTCAGACTTTACTCGACTTGTTCACAATCAGACAATCTCACGGTCGTTTGGATGGTCTTAAGGTTGCGCTGGTTGGAGATTTACGATACGGACGGACAGTTCACAGCCTTTCCCATGCCTTGGCAAGATTCGATTGTGAGTTGATTTTTATTTCTCCAACCCAACTTTCGATGCCTACCGATATAGTCTCAGATTTAACAGAATCAGGTGCTAAGATAACTGAAACATCGGATCTGTATAGTGCAATTCCGGATGCCGATGTCATCTACATGACGCGGATTCAGAAGGAACGGTTCCCAGATGATGATGAATATGAGAAGGTTGCTGGAATCTACAAACTCACGGTTGCGGATTTGGCCGGAGCTAAAGGCGAAATGATTGTCATGCATCCATTGCCACGAGTGAATGAAATATCCCCCGATGTCGATAAAAGTCGACATGCTCGATACTTTGAGCAGGCATTCAATGGAGTCGTGGCCAGAATGGCTCTCATGTGCAAATTATTGGATGTTGAAGTACCAGGAGGTGCTGCCTAATGTCTACAGGAGAAATGCGGCGAGTTACAGCAATCAAAAATGGGACTGTCATCGACCATATTCCTGCGGGCTCCGCCCTCTCTGTGTTACGAATGCTGGGAATATCTGACGACCGTGCATCACCCATCAGTTTGGTGATGAATGTTCCATCATCTAAGCATGGTAGGAAGGATATCATCAAGGTTGAAGACCGGGAATTAACCCAAGATGAGTTAGACCGCCTCGCTCTGATTGCACCCAAGGCCAGTGTTGCCATAATCCGCTCATATTCCGTTGCCGAAAAACGTGAAGTTACTATTGGAACTGAATTGGTGAATGTTGCAAGATGCACATATTCGAATTGTATCACCAACAATTCTCGTGAGCCCTTAGACCATCGTCTTAACGTCGTTAAGNTCGATCCACTGGAATTGCGCTGCAGATATTGTGGCCGNTCACAAAATATGAAAGAATTGATCAACAATTTGATTTGATNAAACTTCAGCCAACCATTGCTGAAAGATACATGCTTGACAGATTCGTTGACTTGAGGGCGAACCGCATTGCTCGCACTCAGTCGCTTGACCAGCTTTCCATGATGAAGGTGGTTTTTCAGCCGAAGCCCATAGTTCACGAATAGCATCCATNGAATGGACCAAACCATGCATTGTACCAGGATTGGCAGCTTCCATTTCAGCCAGATAAGCACGGTGCTTTTGACGCAGTGCACCAGGTGCATGAGGGCAATCATCATGATGGATTGGAAGTTTTTCACCAATCGCATAGGCATGAATTTCACGCTCAGGGACCCATCGCAATGGTACGATTCTCGGGGGTAATCCTTCGATTGGAATAGAGGTATGTGGGGCCAATCGGATGATTCTCTCCATCTCACCCTTGCCCAAATTCATCAGCACAGATTGTGCGGTATCATCGAGATTGTGTCCCAGTGCCATCCAGCGAGCACCTACTCGTTCTGCAAGAGCATTGAGGCCTTGGCGTCGAAAGACACCACAGTACGAGCATGGCTTCATTCCTCTTGCAGCCTTGTGATTTTCAGCCATCAAAGGCATCGATTTCACTACGGCATCCATTCGCTCAAAACCCAATTCTGGATAGCTGATAGTCTCAAATCGTAATTCATGAGATTCAGCCAACTCTCTAGCACAATCGATGGAGGGTGATCGATAACCATCAATGCCNTCATCTACACAACCGCAAACCAGTTCGACATCACGTCTTGCACCCACAATTTTGACCATCATGTCTAACAAAACAGCAGAATCCTTTCCACCGGAAATACAGACCAAAATTACGGCAGGTTTTCCTGAATCATCTCTAGCATCGGAGGGTAAATCCAATTGATTTCTAAGAGTCTTTGATACACGTTTACGGATAGATTTTGCAAGACATGGTTGGCACAAATGTTGACCGCTGTAGATTTGATGTATAACAGCAGGGAGGTTACACTGACTGCAAGATTGCACATCCAACGAAGGTGACACAGTGTTCCGAAGGGGTGCCTCTCTTCAACCCAACCGTTTGCGTAATGAAAAAAAATCAATTGGAAATTTGAATTTTCAATTGTGATTTTTTTTGATATCAATCAGCACCTAACCACTGTATTTAGTCGCCAAAATGCATCTGAAAAAGAAGAAAAAACGCATCATTTCCTATTTTTCAGTTGGCGAATCAAATTCACTGCCCAAACGGCCCCCTTAGGGGCCGCCATGGGGCAAGTTCTTGAAGTCGTATTGAACCTCGATGATTTCCGAGGACGACCATGTTGACACGTTTGCTCTCAAATATTGAAGGTGTCACAGCCTGCTTAATGTCCAGAGATGGAGAAATTGTAGGTGGCGATGGAGAGGGGAATATCACCCTATATCATCAGGCCATGAAGATGGCATCAGATTTGAAAATTGGATCCATCGAAGAAATCTGGTTTGAGGGCAATTCAACAACTGTAGTAGCCACGATTCGAGGTGGCTCCAGTCTATGGCTCACGAGCAACGAGCTCCCAGTAGGTCGTCTGAGTCATGAAGCCCGGGCTTTGCGACCAATTATCGAAGATTTAATCGAGGTGTAAATATGTTCAATCTACCACCAGGAAATACAGTGGATGCTGAAGTTGATTTGAGTGTCGGCCAAAATCAGATGCCGTTTGAAACGGGTGTGATTTCTCACTACAAGCCGAGAGCAAAAACTGCTTGTGCACATCGTTTGGTCTTTGGTGGTCGAGTGGTNGGATGGCTTGCAGAATCNGATGCCAAGCAGACATTTGTCACCGGTGAGGGTGGTCGCAATCGTTTGTTGGAATTATCAGATGCTCACGAACTTAGTTCTAGGGGCGCAACTTGGACAGCAAGCCAGTTCACCGAGATCGCCCGAAGAATTCCTGAAGCGTTCTCAGACCCTTCAGATGTTGCCGCGTTACTCGCTCAGGGCGCAGCCGCCCTACCCATTGACACCGTTGATCTCGCATTGTTGGTCGATCGNCTCATTGAATCTGATGAAGTCATGGGCGCTTTGGCATTTGAGGACGGCGTGGTCATTCACTCAAATGGGAACTTACCATCAACACCCGAGGAACTGGCCACATTGGGCCAGGAGCATCTACGNGGAATTTCNGCAAAATTCACTCAAGCTGANTCACTTTCTGCCAATCTTCGTCTTGAAGGAGGNCAACTCATGCTTACTGAAGCAGGGCAGGCATCCGTGGCCATTTGGTGTAAACACGGCTCTGATGCTCATGCTGCCCTTGCAAATGCTGCAAGTTTGGTCGGTTCGATAGATGAAGAAATCACTGCATTTGAGGTATTACCTGAAGGATTCGTGACCAAAGAATCGAAATCGGGTATTGATCAACTCATATCTCATCTGCGAGCTGCACATGAGAACAAATTGACAGGATATCTAGAATCTGTTTCTGAGAAAGACGAATCAATATTCATNATNCTAGTGAATGGTGTTCCCAGCGGTGTCCGTGAATCAAATGATTCGACACTTGCAGATACCATTCACGCGATGACAACNTCGTCTCGTAGATTGCTTACACACCGTTTGGAGCGTCGAGCACGCTTGGGATTGACTGGTTCTACAGTAGAAGATTTTTCANTGGCACANCTGACTGATTCAATCGCCAATTGTCGCACNCGCTCTGATGATCGGAAGAAACTCGTTGGTAGTCGACTCGATGCTTTGTTCGGTTTTGATTTGGGACTAGAGGCAATGGAATCTGGTCGTTCAGCATGGAAAATGCTGGAAACAGGCTCATCTACCGCCAAACTCATGCCTGCCTCTAGTGCGAAGGTTCTCACTCCTGCGAGTGGTGAATTGAAGAAGAGACTCGAGCAACTTGAACACACTCAGATATCGCTTGAGAGAGAAAAAGGTCGGTTGGAGCGAGAACTTGAGGATGCCCGGGCTGCAAGGGATGACGCTCGTGAGCAAATGCATGATTTGGAATCCTCACTCAGTGAAGCCCGAGATGAGCGTAGCGAATTACATCGAGAAATCGATGATATGACCAGCAAGGTTCGGACTGCAGAATCTGGTATGGATGAAGCTGCCACGCTTTCAAATCGTCTTGCTAAACGAGTTTCAGAGCTCGAACATATGGTCGAGAAGAGAGCTGAAGAATTGGCTAGTGCATTGGGTGAGTTCGATTCCCGAGAAGCGATGCTCGAAGATTTACGAGATCTCTCAAATCAAGAGGCGACGATTAAATCTGAACTCAGCTCATCGGAAACTCGCTTAGATGAAGTACGCAAGGCCATTGACCACGACGAACGTCTTCAGCGCGTCCTCACTGAACAGGTAAGCGCACAACGTGATCGCCACAGAACAGGTCAAGGCGAGCTGGATGAAGTTGAGAGAAGGATTGAAAATCAACGCTCTGAATTGGCAGATTTGGAAGCCGAGGGACATGCACATCGCCGTTTAATGGAAGAAGAGCGAGGCCGAATTTTGGATTCAGAAAGAAAGTCGACAATTATGCAATCTGAATTGCGTGAGATGATGGAGGAACGCCGCCTATTGTTACGGGAATTGGGTGATTTGGATGCCAGAAAGGCACAATCTGAAACAGAATTACGAATGCTGTTGGAGCAGGCAGAAGATATCCAAGAAGCACATGAAATGGCTCTTCTTGATTTACAAGAAGCTGATAAGATCCGAGCCAGGTTGGCTGAAGAACCACTCGCACAAGCATTGCTCGGTGACGAAAGAGGACTCTCCAGTTTAGAGCCTGTTCTCGACCGAATGGCCAATGCACGCAGTCGAGGATACAGTATCGTTCTTCTAGACAGGGCCGTTGAGCGTGCATTGTCAATCATTCAACACAGTGTCGACGAGGTTGCCAAGACTCCACGTCATTTACTTTCATTCGAAGTGATGGAACTCTTGGAGCGTCAGGCACCTGAAACAGCTTCCACGGTCCGTGGCCTTACCCGCTGGTCTGTTCAATCACGTTTGGAGCATCAACTCGCTGAAACCGTACAACATGTGGTCATTGACTTGGAAGGATTGCTTGATGAGTATGAACGCTCAGTCACTATGCTGGCCCAACTGCAAGAGGTCTTGCGTGGTCTTGTTGATTTAGGGTTGCCATCGGAGGATATCAAGCCACTTGAGCGATTCAGTCACATGCCAGAGGCTCTTCCCTACATTTCGGTTGAAGCCCGCAGATTGATTCAGCGCTCTCTAGATGAAATTTATCTTGATGCAGATCGAAGAACTGCTGGTGATGCAGTCGGTTTAGCCGAAACAGTCGAAGTACTGGAGTCGCTTCTACGCCGTCTAGATGTTGCCGGGTTAACCGGGGAAGAACCCGCCGGAGTGCTTTGGTCATTCCAGCGAACGGGTAGTCTCCCCTTCGAGGTTGATGGGTTGGCTAGACACGAACGCCCTGAAATCAACTCAGAGGCCGTTCGTCACATGAATCCAATCGAAGATATTGCAGAAGAAACATCTGCAACATCGTCAGTGATTGCACCAAGTGCACCGACTGCTGCACCGACTCCTGAGTCCAGCTCAGCACCGGCATCGAATTCAACTTGGCAACCGATTGAACCACCTTCGGAATCTGATGGCGTAGACATTTCTGCACGAATCTCAGCAGGATTGACACCGGCCGATGTTGCTGGAGATGCTGACGAGGCGTCATTAATGGCCAATATCGATGTTGCTTTATCTGAGGTTGACTCAGCTGCTAGAACCAGGGATGGGACTGAAAATGGTATCACTCCACCTAGTGACCCTGCACGTAGAGATGCACTTGATGATCTTGAACGTGAACTTTCAGACTTGGATATGTAGGTGGGTTCATGCGTGAACAAGGGTCAACTGTAACCCTTCTAAACCGAGTAGAATCTCATGGTCAAAAATTCCCTTGGTTTCTAGAGAAATTGATTTTCTTGCTCGCTATCCTCGGTGTAGTTTTGTTGGGGCAATGGATGTGGNTTGAATCGGGTTGGGAGCCATTCATGTTGTGGCCGATGACAATCTGTGGACTCCCTTTGTTTGCTGTGTTCAGTGCAGAATCTCTCTCACGAGTAATCCAAGCCTTCCACATTCGTGGTGTCAAGTGATTATGGGTTTGTTTTCACCCGACTGAGTGCTGATTCGATCAACCCAGAAACTCTCTGCCAAGGAACGATGTAACGAAGACCTGCGACAAATGTCAGGAATAGCATGGCTGAAATGACTTTACCATAAGTCAAGCGAAGCTCGAGAGATTCCTTGACTTGCCCACTCCATTGTCCCGAGCCAGTCCATCCGACGACGTCAATAATCAAATCATCAAACTTCAAAGCGAGCATGGTGACAAATGCGACAGCAAAAACGACCACAACAGTGTGTTGCATGTGAGTGTTCAGGATACTTTGGAATTGCCTGACATATTCAGGATCTTTTTTACACGATTCTGGTAACCTGAACGCATATTCCAAGAAGCGGATGGTGGCATGAGCGGTTTCAGAGAAAACCATCAGCAATATTGCAACTAACAACAATTCCCATACCTGTCCTGATATCAATCCTCCCAGAGTATCAGCTTCACCAATTTGGGTGGGCAATGGGTTCAATCCGGGGGCGTTTGGATTTGAAGCACTAGACAGTTGACTTACCACACCTTCGTAAGAAAGAAGGGCATATATTCCTAAGAAAATAAGCATGTAAGCCATTGACCAATTGACCATTCGTTTTGACAATCCCCAAACACCCATCAGCCCAAATAGAATCGGTGCAAGGAATAACAGCATAATCAGGACCTGAATGTATACAGATAATGGCCAAACCAGGTGATTGGCATGATTCATCGAATCATCTGCATTCCCAAATGGCAGATATAGATCAAAGTTGACAATCATACCGAATGTCCAAGTTAGCAAAAACATCCCTGCCAAGAAAAGAATCATGGCTCCAAGCAAGCCTAACGTAATTTTTCGCCTTCTAGCAGGAGGTTGGAAATTGAGAGCAACCCAGGCCCCCGCAATAGCCATACTGAGTAGAATTGGTACGTAATATCGCCCATCACCTTGATTCCCTTGTCCAGTAACCCAGTCGGGCAANGGTAGACCATCCAAGCCTCCACCATCTGTGAGTGTGGCTTCGATTTCACCCAAAGTCAAAGTATGATCCAGTGCAGGGCACCAAGCACCACTCGCAACATAATCAGGGTGACAATGTCCAAAAACGCGTGTCATGGTGAGGAATAACCAAATCAGTGCGAAAGAGGCTACCAGTTGAAGGCAAACAACACGCCACTCTTTACGCAAGACGCGTAAATGTAGGCTGGTGATACCTTCTTCTTGTTGTGCAACATCATCCGCCATCATTTCACCTCCTTACATTTTCACCTGCAATAATGCCTGACTCAATTCGACATCAGGCATCCAATCGATGACGCGAGCTCCGTAACCTGCAACCGCAGACAGTCGGTTTTGTCGTTCAAGTTTCATGACTTCATACGACATTCNAGGAATACGACTGACCAATCGTTCNTAATCGATACTTGATGGGCTGAGAATCACGACTTCGTGACCACGACCGGCCAAATCACGAATCGCATGAGGTACCGTTCCATCGCCCTCTAAACTTGAAATCACAAAGACCGGNCTTCCACGACTGAATCTGGGTGCAAGCGAATTGGTCACAGCCTGCAAAGGCATGTCCCCCTTAGGAGCTACACCTGCAAGGCTTGAAAGGACCTTGAAGTACTGCTTGTCACCACCGTCAGCGGGCAGATAAGACAACTTATCATCATACACTGCNAGAGCGATTGAGTCTCTTCGCTTGATGAAATACGAAGCCAGGCTTGCAGCGGCGACGGTTCCCATTTCTAGTGGATTTTTCAATACGGTTCCAATTCTGCTGATGTCTCTAGAGTCAAGTAAGATGAATACGTCTGTGACAGCATCTCTACATTTTTCATTCACCATCATGATACCGGTTCGAGCAAAAGCCTTCCAGTTGATGATTTTGAAGGGATCGCCAGGAACATACTCTCTCAGTGAATAGAATTCTGAACCAGGACCAGGTGTTCGCAATGTCATCGCACCAGTATACATCTTNGGTGTTCGACTACGAATCATTGCTTCTTCNATTTCACGAACCTGTGGGAATACAATCAAACCCGAACGGTGGTCGATGTACATCTCTTGGCTGAACAGGTTGAACGTATTTCGATAGCGAACGGAGACGGGGCCGAAAGAGTAGTGGCCNCGAAGTGGGCAACGCAACACGTAGCGAATCCTTGTCGTTTCNCCGGGTCCCAAATTCACGCGCATGTAGTTGAGGCCGCTACGCAATTTCATCTCATGGGGGACGTTATCGAAAACCTCGAGTTGCTGTGTACGTCTAAACGAACTATTCGTAATGGCCAGTTCAACATACAGATCATCGCCTTTGTACAGGTTGTCTGCAGACAATGTACGGACAACTTCCAATTGTCCGTGTCCGACAACCCACGAATTGATGGCCAGGAATGCAATAAACAGNAGACCTAGAATCATCAGTTGGAAATTGGCAATCATCATCCCAATCAATACCAATGANATTCCNGAGGTTAGGAGCAGTGCTGCTTTTCGTGTCCACATTTCATCTCACCTCCTTACTTACGTCCCCACATTTTGACACGCTTGACCACAGCCACNAGTTGTTCTAAGCTGTAATTGCGGTCTTCAAATACAAATTTGATGAGTACCGGGTCCCCAATCATTTTCTGTAATTCACGAGCAGGCAAAGCATCAAATTCGTCTCTAGTAAGGGAATTGAGGTTCCTCACCCTAGACAATAACACCTGTTTGACCTTGTTGGGNCGTTGATAATATCCGTAGCGTCTAGCATCACCAAAACCGTAGTAGATAATACTGAAAACATGTCTCCACGGCTCTGGATCAACCTTCTTGATAATCACNGCNTCAAAGGTCACGAATAGGGCCAAGAAAAGGAAAAGCATGGCCATCCAATCATTGGTGAAATAGACGAGAATNTAGTAAATTAGACTGTAGGTATCGCTCAATGCATTGGTTTGCTGGTGGCGACTTTCGTCAAAAATAACCTGTTTTCCTAACGCTGAAGTACCATTTTCATCGGTCGTATGCNTGAGGAGCGCTTCTGCGACGATGTCAAGCACCCATCTTCGATTATCATTNTNGGGCATGATGTTTCCATTCAATGCACCNTACANCTCATCGTTCGTGTTCTCCCAATCGTAAATTGCATTCATCAGTGTNGANCCATCACTGACNAAGATTGCNCGGCCCATTGGNGTNCCACCNGGNTCTTCNTCACAGTCTCNCTTTTCGCAGACTTTGATAGCCATGGTGAACGGCCCNGCTTCATCACTCTCGATGCCCCCACCTTCGAATCCAACGTCACCTTGACCATCATCGTTGGTATCAAGATACGAATCCTGGCTGGAGCGNCCCCAAGCGTAAGCATTGTCTGAATTAGACTCAGCAGAATCTTTGTCGAATGCNGANGGTGTNTTGAGTAAGACGTTGTAATTGGTNCTGAAATTCCAGAATTGTCCCCCTTCNGCATTTGTNTCCANATGNTGTGCACACAGACCNGCTTCAGCAANAGTNGGAACTGTACCATCGGGTGCACCATCTATTCGGTCAAGACGATCGATGACTCCATCATTGTCAGCATCAGCGAAGCAGGGGTGGTTTGAAGAACGGTCGGTGCCAGTATAGTCNTAGGGATTGGATGAATTCATCCAGACGTATTCGTATCCCAATTCCCGTGCCCATGCNTCTTCATCGTACAATTGATGACCACTGTANCCCAAGTCAAACTTATCTGCAAGACCCGCTGAATAACCAAAGTCATCCATCACGAGCAACGTCCCTCCAGAGGCGACATACTCGATAATGGCATCAATCTCAGTCGTGGTGTAGCCTTCAGATTCGCTGAATTGAATTACATCGGCATCGCCAGTAAATCGAGGTAAAGAAATCGTATCTTGTTCAACACCCGTTACGATGAACATAGTNTCTTCTGGATTCTCAATTTCTCCCAACAATACTGGACTAGAAATCATACTCGTTGTGTCTACACCCATGCCTTTCAAGTCGCTCCTGAATGCAGACAAGTCATCCCAATCGTCATCGTATGCTGACAGGTGTGGATTNCTCGTGACTAGGTATGAACTCACGATGCTGAGCAGAAGAAGTCCTAGCACAGCGTAGAACGCAACCATCAATCCTAGTCGTCGCGTTTTCCGCGATTTTAGCACAGCATTGATGTCTACTGAGCCAATTTTCATGTTGGACTTCCCCCCACATCCATAGGATGTGCANNAACGAGACGCTGAACTAAGCCTTAAGACGGTTTGGGGGTGATGGGTGAGGTTGTATCAANNCANAATCATACTCAACGACTCAAATGTACATCCTCATCAATTCTTGANACTTCTTCAGTTGGAATCACCAGGTGCTCNCCAAATGTGGGCCATGGTAGCAGTTTCGGNTCAAGNCCATGATCTAAATCTAGCAACAATCCNAGCACCTCGCCACCAANATCATCGATGAATAAATCGACAATGGTTCCGAGTAAGTCTCCGCGACTATCAACCACTCTTCTACCAGACAATTCTGCAGAGAAAGCTGCCGGCATTCATTCACCTCATACACTCTCGATGCCCATCAAAGTGTCCGACTTCCGACGAATACTCTCAAGTCCACTGGTTAATACAGCCTCCAACTTTGAATAATATTCAATCATTTCAGGAGTGATGGTTGGACGCACACGATCAATCGCCTGCTCGAAGTGTTTCTTCGATACAGATTTCTTCTCAGCACGCATNGCAATGAGTGCAGCCTCACGACAGACAGCTTCGACATCTGCACCAGTAAAGTTCTGCATTTTCTCAGCCAAACTATCCANATTGAACTTACCTAANGGCATGTCTCTTGCATGAATTTGAATGATTTTCTTGAGNCTGGCATNGTCTGGCGGAGGTATATGCATCACACGCTCAAATCTGCCGCTGCGAAGTAGNGCAGGGTCGATCATCTCGGGNCGGTTGGTAGCAGCGATGACAATGACACCTTCCATTGATTCTACACCATCCATACTGGAAAGCATTTGGTTAACAACTCGATTTGAGACATCGCTACCTTCACCTGAGTTTGCAGTTCTTGCCCCTGCAATTGACTCAAATTCATCCAAGAAGATGATACTGGGACTGGCTTGTTTCGCCTTTTTGAAGACTTCACGGATTGCCTTTTCAGATTCTCCAACCCACTTGGAAATCAATTCTGGGCCCTTAACTGTGATGAAGTTCGCTTTCGCTTCATTAGCAATCGCCTTCGCAATGAGTGTNTTNCCGGTACCAGGGGCACCGAACAGTACGATGCCACGGGGTGGTTTTATGCCGAAGTGCTCGAATCGATCTGGCATTGTCAATGGCCACTCAACACTCTCTTTGAGACGCTCTTTGACCTCTTCCAAGCCACCAACATCTTCCCATGATACTTCTGGGACTTCGACGTAGATTTCTCGTAGTGCACTGGGTTCAATATCACGGATTGCGAGCTTGAAATCGTTCATCTGAACCTCCATCTTCTCGAGTACTTCAGGTGGAATTTCATCTTGATCCAAATCAATTTCAGGAAGATAACGACGTAGAGCTTTCATTGCAGCCTCTCNTGTTAAACTCATAATATCNGCCCCNACAAATCCATATGAATTTTCCAAAATCCAGTCCATGTCAAAATCGTCTGAAATTGGCATTCCTCGCGTGTGGATATTCACAATCTCTCGTCGCCCATTCTTGTCGGGTACACCGATCTCCAGTTCTCGGTCAAATCGACCGGGTCGTCTCAAAGCCTGATCGATGGCATCAGGTCGGTTCGTCGCACCGATAACAACCACATTGTCCCTACCTTGCATTCCATCCATCAAAGTCAGGAGTTGCGCGACTACACGGCGCTCAACTTCGCCAGAAACATCTTCTCGCTTGGGTGCGATTGAATCTAACTCATCGACGAAGATAATTGCAGGTGCATTTGAGGCAGCCTCATCAAAAATCTCACGCAGTTGTTTTTCTGATTCCCCATAATACTTGGAGATGATTTCGGGGCCATTGATACTCGTGAAATGCGCATTGGTCTCATTCGCCACAGCCTTGGCAATCATTGTCTTGCCTGTACCGGGCGGACCGTTTAGAAGAACACCCTTCGGTGGGTCGATTCCGAGCCTACGGAAGAGAATGGGGTGCTTGAGGGGTAATTCGATCATTTCACGGACCTTCAGAAGTTGTTCACCCAATCCACCGATATCTTCGTACATGATGGAAGAGACTTCACCGGGTTCATCATCCTCGACCATTTCTTCTTTGATGACGATCTCGGTATCAGGGAGTACGCGTACGATGCCCTTGGGCTTCGTTGAGACGATTGCAAAGGGTAGTGCTTCGGCAAATAGCGTCATGCCTGGAATGAAAATTCGGTCACCTGCGACGACTGGGCGTTTGTTTAGTCCCCTTCGTGCAAAACCTTCGATACCTGATCCAAATTTGACCTTCTGCTGCTTGGCCATAACTGGACTGAGAACGAGTCGTTCGCACTCCTTGGTTTCGACCTTCTTGATGGTGACTCGATCACCGAGACTAACACCCGCATTTTTACGAATGATTCCATCGATTCGAATGACGCCAAGATTGGCATCCTCGGGCCTACATCTCCAAACGATTGCCGCGGTATTTCGCTCACCAGCGATTTCGATGACATCGCCAGGTTTCAACCCCAAATCATTGTCAAAGGGAACTCTGGCTCGGCCATGCCCCACATCGCTTGGAATCGCTTTTGCCACGCGCAGTGAGAGTGTTTTTTCTTCTTCGTCAGTCATAGTACCACCTCGACAACAATACTAGGAGATGACGTCAACCCCTAAAGCCTTGACGAAATGGTTTCTCCTCATCTCTCGGTCTGTATGGTTTGATTCTATCGCCGAGAGGCGAGCATTCATGGTGGGGATGTCACTCGACGGGATATGGCGCATGTACTCTCAACAGGTTTGGAATTTCTAGACCAGAGCAATCCGAATGGCAACCCTTGTGTGAAAGGATACAATATCATCAATGGCGAACTGAAATTGGCCAGTGACGGCTCGAGTTTCAAGTCAACTAATCCTGCATGGCTCGACGATTGCCTAGGGGAATTCCCTCTGTCTAGTGAAAGCGATGTCCATGAAGCACTCAAAGCGGCGAAGCAAGCCTTCCCTAGTTGGGCGGCAACACCCGCACCAACTCGCGGCCAAATCATTGGGAATATGGGTCGTCTACTNATGGAGCACAAAGACGACTTGGTCAGATTACAAGCACGTGAAATCGGTAAGACGCTGAAGGAGTGTGGTGGTGAGATTCAAGAAGCCATTGATACCTGTCTGTTCTTCCAATCTGAAGGCCGTCGACTTTACGGNCAAACCGTGAATTCTGAGTTGCCGGACAAGGAATTGTTCACCTATCGTCGACCATTGGGTGTTTGTGGGATTATTAACGCCTGCAATTTCCCCTCTGCGGTTCCATTCTGGAAGATGATTCCAGCAATCATGTGCGGCAACACTTGTGTGTGGAAGTCCCCACAAGATTCACCTCTCCTGTCTTTCGCCCTTGCGCGCATCATGCATGAATCAGGGTTACCCAATGGAGTGATCAATCTTGTCCATGGAAAAGGTAGTGGTGCTGGACAACATTTGGTTAACGCAGTCGACAAGGGCATGGTCAACAAAATCTCGTTTACTGGTAGCACAGCTGTCGGTAAGATGATTGGTGAAGTGTGTGGCCGAAATTTGGTCTCTGCNAGCCTTGAATTGGGTGGCAAGAATCCCTTGGTCATTATGCCCAGTGCAAACCTCGAAAATGCGGTCGAAGGGGCCTATTGGGCTGGATTTGGAACCGCAGGTCAGCGCTGTACTAGCCTTGGAAATCTGATTATTCATGAGGACATTTATGATGAATTCATGTCCAAACTCATGGNCAAGGTTGAGAGCACAACAATCGGAGACTCCTTGCGAAATGATGGTGTTCTGTACGGCTCGATGCTGTCGCAAAAGTATGCTGAAGATTTCCTTGCAGGTGTTAAAATGTGCGANTCTAGTGGTGCCACCAAACTCTTTGGAAAGGGNCGAATCAGCAATGAAAACAAGCCTACNGGATTCCATGGNGATGCCTCTGAAGGTGTNTACATGTGGCCACACGTGTTCGTTGATGTAACCGAAGACATGCAATGTTTCCATGAGGAAATATTNGGTCCAGCCATTACTGTGGTTAAGGCCAAGGATTTCGANCATGCACTACATCTTGCCAATGCTTCACCGTANGGTCTTTCAAGTGCAATTTANACCAACGATCGACTCGAAGCATANCGCTTCAAGACTGGAATCAAAGCGGGAATGACCGGNATCAACAACTCAACCACTGGCGCAGAAGCACACCTACCATTTGGTGGTGTGAAAGGCTCGGGCAATGGGACCAGAGAATCTGGGATTTGGGTCATTGAGGCCTATTCCTATTGGCATGCAGTGAATGATGAATTAAGTGGGAAATTGCAATTGGCTCAGATGGATGTCGATGAGATTGAAATCGAAGAAGCGGAAGTCGATTGGAGTACTTTGGCCTGAGGGATTTGATGGAAATTACTCGAGAAGCTCTTCGTTTGGCATTGTACATCACAGGACCTCTGGTTCTAGCTTCGTATGTGGTTGGTATATCCCGAATGGATAGTCCGAATGATTTGTGGGGCGGAATCCCCGAGTCTTGGCGAACCCTCAACGTCACATGTATGTTCATTTCAGCAACAGGATTCCTCATCATGTGGTGGTTTTTCCTCTACAGATGGGATGCAGCAGTCGTCGAAAGTGTACAATGGCCGTGGGGTGAAGGCGACAGTGGAGGCCATTCACGATTAATGATCGCCTTCTTACTCGTCACAATTCCCTCGATGTTTTGGCTGGAACTCACCGCTCTACACATTCGTACTGATGGAAATTGGACTCAGTGGCTTGTCATGGGCAATTTGTGGGTTGTCTGTTTGGGCAATATCTTACTCGGTCTATTCGCTTGGGGTGCGCACCAGCAAGGGGCAACATCAGACACGATTTGGCCCGTAATCGGAGCGGTGATGCTCGGAATTCAGGTAATCATCAATGATGGAATTCTGTGGAATTTGAAGTATCCTTGGTGATTTTTCGCAAATTTCAGAAGATAAATCGGTATATACTGCGTGTTCATGCGCAATACATGACTGGACAACTCAGTGATGATGGAAATTACATGTGGAATGGGAACGAATGGGTCCCAGTAGAACAAGCACCTGCTGCAGCGGAACCCGCAGTCGCAGCATCTGCAGTTATGGAACCAGTCGCTGAAACACCAGCCATGGTGGAACCCGCAGTCGCAACACCAGTTGCTGCAGAACCAATGATGGGCGCACCTGCAATGGCAACACCGATGATGGCAGCCAGTGGAGGAGATTGGGCAATTCAGACCGCTGAATATGGAATGTTTTTCACCAAACTTTTGGCCTTCTTACTCAAGGTTTGTACCCTTGGTTTTGGTCTTCCATGGGCCAAGTGCATGGTCATCAACAAGTGGTGTTCGAACGTTCGAATTGATGGCAGAAGAATCCAATTCACTGGTACACCCATGGGACTATTCGGTATTTGGGTAAAAATTTGCATTCTAAGTATTGTGACGCTGACATTGTACTATTGGTTTGCCGGTTACAAGCAGGTTTCCAAGTACATTGATTCACATATCACATGGGCCTGATTGGTAACAGATTTTTCTGCTTCAAAACCACCCTCTATATACTGAACCGCGTTGTTCAGGGTATGGTAGTTACAGAAGTACCTCGTGTGGCAGTATCAGCATGTCTGCTTGGTGAACAAGTCCGTTACAATGGTGGTCATTGCAATCACCGATTGTTGCAAAGCGTGAGCAAGAACATCGAAACCATCCCCATATGTCCAGAAGTTGGAATCGGTCTTGGTACACCCAGGCCGACAATTCGCTTGGTTCACGAAGACGATAAAATCCACCTGATTGAGCCTAANTCNGGTNCCGATTACACCGACGANATGATGAGTTGGTCAGAACTTCAATCNGATTTTCTGATNAAGCAGAAAATCTCAGGTATTATNCTCAAGAAAGATTCTCCCAGTTGTGGACTAGAGCGAGTCAAAGTGTATCANAATGGCAACCCTCGAAAAGAAGGTCAGGGATTATTTGCGATGGTTTTCACGAGTATGAATCCTCAAATTCCAGCGATTGAAGAAGGTCGTCTGAATGATGCTGTACAAATGGAGAATTTCTTCGCTCGAGTTGGAATGATGCATCGTTGGTGGGAAAGAGATCAACAAGGTTGGACCATGGCGAGTCTGCAACAGTTCCACTCAGAGCACAAGTTGCTATTGCAAAGTCGTTCCCCGAATGCACCCGCAACATTGGGCCGTCTAATCAGCGACTTCTCTGGAAAACATCCACAACAGTTGGCCCTTGAGTACATCACATTGGCTCAATCTCACATGAATACAATTGTCAAGAGAAAACACGTTGCTGGAGCATTGCGTAGAGCTGCTGGTCGCCTTCCAAAGACCATCTCAGGTCGAGCACGTCAACGTGTTCATACCTGGATCGACGGATATGTTGCGGGTACTGCTCCACGAATGGCTCCTCTTGCAGTGATCGAACAAATGTTTGAAATCGCTGAACTTGAGCATTTGCCATGGAAACGACTGTTCCAACCATTTGACATGAATAGTGGCGTATTCGCAAAAATCTGAGGTGATGAATTGAACTTGGGTATAGGGGACAGAGTTCTTCGTCTAATTGGCGGATGTGGCGTAGTTGTTTTTGACTACTTCTCGAGTGCTCAATGGGAATTAATCTTCCTAATCGTTGGATTGTGGACTGTAGCGACATCAGTCGTTGGCCACTGTCCCTTTTACTCTTCAGTTGGAATTAGTACCTGCAAAGTCAATTCAGCTGAACCCATAGAAAATTAATTTCTATTTTTTCCATTTACCCAGTGCATCACGAAGGGCCGACTCAGCATCTTGGTGTTGGAACTTGTAACCGGTTTCCATCAACCTGGTAGGAATTACACGCTGACTTTCTGTTGTCAATGCGACGCCCATTTTTCCATATAGAAACCAAATTGCCAGTGGCGGTGTCGGCATAAATGCGGGTCGGCGTAGGACTCTTCCCAATGCCTTCGCAAAATGTCTTTGCTGCAATGGTTCAGGCGAAGTAATGTTGTATGCTCCTTCAGTCTCTGATGACATGACAAGGTGATGCATAGCGTAAATTTGGTCATCCATGGAGATCCAAGAAAACCACTGACGACCAAATCCAATTGGACCACCTGCTCCCATTTTTGCCGGAAGAAGCATTTTTTCTAGGGCACCTCCACTGGCATCGAGAACCACACCAGTCCTAGCGTGAATGGTTCGAATACCAGCCTTTCGAGCAAATTCTGCAGATTCTTCCCAGGCCAAACACGTGTCAGGGAGGAAGCCGCTACCTGGTTGACTTTCTTCAGTTAAGATTTCATCGCCACGATCTCCATACCAACCAATTGCACTGGAGACCAGGAAAACATCCGGCTTTTGTGACAAATCTGCTAAGGTTCTAGCGAGTAACTCTGTACTTTCAGTTCTACTTTTTTCAATCAGAGCCATCCTAGCTTTGGTCCATCGACGATCACCGATACCTGCTCCACCCAGATGAATCACAATATCAAAACCTTCCAGCGAAGATGCGTCGATCATACCCTCAGAGGGAGTCCACTGAATCTCGTTTTGCCCGTCCTTCGGTGCACGCCGCACCAAACGCCAAATTTCATGTCCACCAGTATCGAGAAAGGCAGCAAGTTGCCGACCAATCAGTCCTGAGGAACCAGCCAAGAGAATACGCTTTCGAGGTAGGTGGTTGAAATCGGAATGTCGTTGTAAATCACGAATTAACCGCAGCTCTCTTGCACGAAACATTCTATTCAAACGATTGCGAACATTTCTCGAGCCAAATATACGCCCCAATATTCCCATTGGGAGTTTGTATTCAACTTCATCATGAACAACGGTCCCTCCATCTTTCTCAACAAATCGATGTACGTGATGCCAAGATCGAAATGGTCCTTTCTTCATGACATCCTCAAACTTCTCAGGTGGCTCATATCCAAGATGTTCGGCGACCCAAGTCATTTTGATTGGTCCCATGGGGAATCGAAAAATTCGCTGCGCACCATTTTCCAGAGTTTCATCAGCACGTACTTCTTCAGCTACTTCCCAAGGTGGCATCAATCTTCGAAACGAACCTTTTCTCTCAAACCAGTCAAAAACATCATTTCGGGGAGATTCAGTCTGCGTTTCATATTCGTATTTCACATTTTCACCTCAGAAAAAATCGAAACCCTGCAAAGCATCTTTTGCCCAACGATTTAGATAAGGACCAACCTTTAATTTTCGAGCAGTATTTGCCGACGACATGTATCTGACCTTTCCAAAAATAGGTCGCTCAGGGCCCCAAGCGCGGTCGTGTCGACCGAGTACCCAGAAAATACCAGTGTAGGAATTCGGGTCTCTACCATCCAAGGCCCATTTGTCATTGAGGTGAATCATCCATTTTGCAGCGGTTTCAGGAGTAGGTGCCCATTCAAGAATCCGCTTCCCCCATAGCATTCTCAAATAATTGTGAATAACTCCCAAACGGGTCAATTGTCGCTGTGCAGCATTCCACAACTCATCATCGGTTTCTGCATTTTCGAGTTGTTCAAACGTATAGCTCGGGCGAGGGTCGTCACGGTGTAAATCCAAAGATTTCTTGGCCCAATCAGGAATTGAATCGATCGAAGTATGATCTTCTCTGTAATATGCAAAATTGAATCCCAATTCTCTCCAGGTGATGATTTGATCTAAGAATGTCTCAACAGGTTCTGACAATCCCCACCAGCCACTTCTAGAACCCCTTCGAGTGGTGTCTATGAAAGAGGGTTCCCAACCTTCTCGTTGTAAAACTCGAAGGATGACTTCAGTAGTAGAAATATGACCAAAGTGAAACCAAGGTGATAGACCACTAACGGCGGGTTTGATGAAATCGTTGCGATTGGTGTGGTATCGATTCAATCCTTCTTCCAAAAATCGATTCAATCGAACTAGAGCACTAGAGTGACCTCCACTGAGAGATGTCACTGCAGGAACTTCATGATTAATATTCAGCGCATTTAGCGCACTCTCTCCTATTGATCCACCTTGAGATACTCGCCATATCCATTCAAATGGCGTCAATTGGACTCCACTTGAATCTATGATTTTCTGGAACTCTTCGTCAGTAATCCACAGATTATGATTCCTAGGGATGGGGTTTGAATCTCCAATCATTTCCCAATGACTTACGAAATGGTCGTGCATGTGTCTGCGAAATGCATGGGCAGTAGGATATGCCTTATTGCCAATCGATAATGGGAGTACACCATTGCTATCGATGGCGACAAATCGTACATTTAACCTTGATTTGACCTGATTAATCACGTACCTTGGATGATAAGTCGGAAACAAATCTGTGACCACAGCACATGAATTTGAAGCGAGCTTTTCCAAAAGTCCAGCACCAGATTGTAGCGGAGTTGAAACCCATGGAATATACCTGATTTTTTCGTATTCAAACCGCTCAAGATTGTCTAGTAAACCCTGAGTCATGAAGGTGATAATACGGTCACTTGCAAATTCGTGACGGGTTGAAACTGCTTCAAACACAAGGAGTTTTTTCCCCAATTCTTTTGCAAGATTAACAGCATATTGTAGACTTGAATTAAATTCCAGACGCCGATTTGCAATCATCCAATACAATACATAATCGCCATCGAGGCAGACGGGGTGCTTGTTTAGTTGATGGACACGTTCAGCCGGCACCGGTTTCATATTGCCGCCCCCTTTTGCCCAGTGTGCAACAAATATGGGTAACTCTGAGTTGCTGATAAATCGATTTTTGGAAGNGATGAGTAATTGTTTAATCCTGATTTTGCCAATTCATGCATTGCTGTGCTGATCCAATTTAACTCATTNAGTTCATCNATACTAACNAATTTTGCATTNGAAATTTCATCGACATCGATNGCCAATGANTGGTCGTCGGTTTGTACATGGTANACGATGAATACGCGNGCCANTTCATTTCGAAGACATTCTCTGACTCCACAGATTCCAGTGACTGTACCAACAATTCCACATTCCTCATGCAACTCCCTTAGGACGGCACTCGCAGGTAATTCTCCAGGGTCGACATAGCCCTTGGGAAGACCCCAGCGGCCAGTATAGATGCCTTGAGCTTCCTGAACCAGTAAGATTTGTGAATTTTTGACTACAATCGCCGCGACGCCTAGGTCTAAGGATATCGGACGCATACCAATACATTCGCGCGCCTAGTTATAATACGGTGTATTTTTGCTGTATGATTTGCAACACGCCATTAAATACTACACTGGGCCAATACGAGGCATGGTCGTGACCAGAGAAGCAAAGCCCGATGAAACCGGAGATATTGATTCAGATGCATTCTTGCCAACAGAATCTGGAAATTTCCGAGTGCGCGTAACAGTCGATGATGATGGTAAGGAACATTCCTTGCTATACATGGGACTGGATTCAGATGCAGTCCCCCTAATCCGTATACATTCTGAATGTCTGACTGGTGATGCATTTGGTTCACTCAAATGTGATTGTGGGCCCCAACTCCGTCATGCAATGGACTGTATCCAGCACGAAGGATGCGGAGCTATCGTGTACCTTCGTCAAGAAGGGCGTGGAATTGGACTCCATGCCAAGATTCGTGCTTATGCTCTGCAAGATCAAGGCCTCGATACTCTGGATGCAAACCTAGCATTGGGTCTTCCTGCCGATGGCCGGAAATACGAAATCGCTGCTCAAATGCTCAAGGAGATGAACATCCACAGGGTTAGATTGCTGACCAACAATCCTGAGAAGGTCCGAGGGCTTGAGAGCAACGGTATTGAAGTTGTAGAACGCATCGCCCATATCACTGGCATCGGTAAGGACAACATCAACTACCTGAAAACCAAAGGAAAAAGAATGGGACATATACTCTGATTTACCCTACAGTTGAATTAAACTAAAGTTGCTCAAGGTGATATTATGTCGTCAACATTGATTGGTCAAAAAGCCCCTGAATTTACTCTACCTAAATCAGATGGAGAAAACTTCAGTTTGTCTGAATTGGATGGTCAATGGAAGGTCATCTTCTTCTATGCTCGCGACGGTTCTCCAACCTGTAAGCGAGGTTGCCTAAGTTTCAAGGAACAGCATGATTTGTTCCAATCCCTAACCCCTCCTGTGCAAATCATTGGCATTAGCCAAGATTCTGCCAAAGATCATGATGAGTTTAAGAAAAAGTTGGACTTGCCTTTTACTCTATTATCTGATGAAGATCGATTGATTTCCGAAGCATATGGNGTTCCACTATTTTTAGGCCGATTCCCTGCAAAATCGTCCTTTGTCATCGGCCCAGATCGCACCATTCACCACTGCTACGATTGGTTATTCAGGCCACGAAAGCATGTCGCTAAAATTCTCGACTCGTTGAGTAAGATTACAGGTAAGGTATAGACATGTCATGGGTTCAAGTTCTCCAGGACGCAGGCTTGTCTCAGCGAGAAGCCGATTCTGTTCTCATCCTATCTGCCACCAACCAAATGCGGGCAAGTGAACTTGCTAAGGAGTTGGGCACCACTCGATTGGATGCTTACAATTCATTGTCTAGACTACAAGAAATGGGTATTGTTTCGGTCTCTGCCGAACGCCCGATGAAATTCAGTTGTGACAAAATCGACAAGATTGTTCAACGCTTGATTGAGATGCAAAAACAAGCGCTCAAGCGAACCGAGAGCGGGCTCGCAGATTTGCAATCCGGGAAAAAAGAAAACTCGGGTGTTTCGTCATCAAGTAATGATGATGTATTAGGGCCAAAATTTGCAGTTTTGAAGGAACGCAGTAACATCTTCAGTCGAATCAAATCAATGGCCGAAAATTCTGAGGAGCAACTGGTTCTCTTGCTTGGTCAATTTGGGATCTTACATCTTTGTCGTTCAGAAGCTTTGGCAGAGGTCAATGCGGCCTCAAAGCGTGGTATTGTCGTCAAGGTATTGGCCCAACTGGATCGACGCACGATACGATTTTTTGGAGACTTGGATGAATCCGTCGAAATACGACATTCCGATGATGTTAGTTCATTGGGGGTATTGAAAGATCAAGACGAAGTTATTCAATTCCTGCAGGTTGAAGAAAATCCAGTCGGTCGTGGGCGAGAAGATGCCGCATTGGTGATTGAATCCCGGTCTTTTTCCGCTACGCAATCGAATCTGGTTGATGCCATTTGGGAAGAAGCCGTTGAATTCGAAATCGCGAAAGTTCGCTTTACTGAAGAGAGAATCGTCGACCCACTACGCCTGACGGTGGGCGAAGGTTCGTTTTTGGATAGTTTCAGAAGTGCTCTCGGCTTTGATGATCAACTTCCAGATGAAGATACTCCTTTCGATCCTCAGTCATTTTTGGCTTCAGGTTCGGAGCTCAATGAAACCCGGATGACACTGCAATCCGGCCGGTTGGAAAGTTTGAGAATCTTAGGTATTGATATCGGAGGAATCTTGAGACAAGTTGGTAACCGAATCGGCCAGGAACTGGCTTTCAGCCTACGTTCAATTGATGGTCATGTTGAATTCCTTAACGAGATGATGGACTGGTGGGAACATGCAGGATTAGGCGAAATTGACTATGAGCTTGACCCGACATTCCACGTGAAGGTTTACTTGACAGATCAGCAAAGTGAAAATGAAGATTCACTACCACTGTCTGAGTTAGATGATGGTATCATTCAAGGTGTTCTCTCNACGAGATATCCTGAAGATGGCGAAGTTGCCGTTCGTAGAGAGGATGGAACTGATGATGAATACAGTCGGTACCACCTGTTGTTCAGAACTGATAACTTAATCGAAATGTAGGTGTTGAAATGAGTCAAAAAAATCCAGATGTATTGATTGTTGGNGCCGGACCCGGTGGTTTGACCTCAGCAATGATGCTGGCAAAAGCCGGTGTCAGTGTGACGATTATCGANAAATCTGANGGTGTNGGTGGACGAACNCGAGTCTTTGAAAAAGATGGATACAAGTTTGACAANGGGCCTACATTNTTCCATTANCCCGAAATNTCTGAGGAAGTATTCAAGTCACTTGGCCGNGANGTTCATGAAGAACTAAACCTCATACAGCTAGATCCAAACTATCGTCTTGTCTTTGGTTCAGGTGGNAGTTTGAATGTCACTTCAGATTTAGACAGCATGACCGAGCAAATTCGAGAATTGTGTGGTGACAAAAATGCAGATGGNTTTCAGACCTACATGAATGACAACCGGAAGAANCTCAAGTTTTCACGAAATTGCTTGAATGCTCCTTGGAGTGGTTTTACAGATTTGATTAGTCGNCGGGCTNTTCGNGTGTCNANAGTTCTTCGNCCATGGCGTAGTGTTTCCTCAGATTTGTCNAAAATTTTCCCNGACGAACGAATGCAAGTTGCCATGTCGTTTCAGACCAAATATCTCGGCATGAGNCCATTCCAGGCGCCNAGTTTGTTTACGATTCTTGCTTANCTTGAATATGAGTATGGGGTATTCCATGCCAAGGGTGGNCTGGGTACAATTACTGAACGNATGGGTGAAATCGCTCAAGAAATGGGNGTTGATATTCGATTGAATGAGGCGGTTGAAGAATTCCTCTTTGAGGGTAAAACCGTAGTTGGCGTCAAGACCAGCAAGGGTACCTACCATGCAGATCGATTTGTCATGAATGCAGATTTCGCTACAGGGATGAAGGATTTAATCCCAGATAAATTACGGAAGCGATGGTCGAATAAGAAACTGGATAAGAAATCCTACTCTTGCTCTACTTACATGCTCTATCTTGGCATAGACAAATTGTATGATTTACCTCATCATCAAATTTACGCAGCCAAAGACTACGAAGAAAATCTTCGTGAGATTTCCAATAATGAGGTCTCTTGGGGAGATCCTTCAGTCTATGTTCAAAATGCCTGCATTACAGACCCCTCCATGGCACCTGAGGGCCATTCAACGATCTACGTATTGGTCCCAGTCAGCAATCAATGCCCGGAGATTAACTGGGATGAAATCAAGCATGAATATAGAGATGTAATTCTCAAACAAATGGAAAACCTGGGTTATCATGATCTCAAGGATCACATTGTATCAGAAACCATTGTGACACCCGATGACTGGGCATCTCGAGACATCTACAAGGGTGCAGTATTCAATCTCGCACATGGACTTGATCAAATGTTGTGGCGTCGACCCCAGAATCGGTTCGAGGAACTAGAGCGATTGTATCTCGTAGGAGGGGGAACGCATCCTGGAAGTGGTTTGCCGACAATCATTGAGAGTGGCCGCATTACAGCGAAACTCATCTGTGGAGATATGGGCATCATCCCTGACTGGGAAGGTCAGGAAACTTGGTTTGATGATCTGAAAAAGCCCAAGGCGATTCGCAAGCTGGAATCTCAGTTGTCCCAGTCTTCGGCTTGATCAGTATCATAATCAAATGTGCAGCTTCCATTGCAAGTGTCATTGATGACACCCGTCAGTAGAAATGCCTCGACCATTTCATTCACTTGTAGAATCGGTGCAATTTCGTTGTGAGCCTTGCCGGCATCACCGATTGGTGGCGCTGCATTTGTTTCTGGCATGACTGCATAATTTCCATCCCAATAGACGATTGCAGAACCATTCACTGGCCCATCGACTACTTCGACTCCATATGGCATGTGCATTGAACCATTTAGAACAGGTATTCCTGCCGCACGAGCAGAGCGATCCGAAGAGAGCATTGGCACTTGTGCATCGTTCAAAGAAATTGTTGACAGAATACTGAAAGGACCGATTTGGTCACCATACCCATTCTCTGCGAATTGTAACCAAGTTTCTGCATCTGTTGCATCCCACATTTGCTGACACACTGCAATCAGCAATGCGCGGTCATTCCGCTCAGGATATGCCTGAGATACTGCGAAACCATCTGAGAATGCGGCATAATTGGTACTTCGCTCGATGAACGTTGAGAACCCGGAACCTCCGACCCACAATGCAGCTCGATCGATATCTGGAGAGAACGCGGTAATGCTCGCACCGTAGATTCCACCCAATGAGTAACCCATGTAATTTACATCACTACTGTCAACGAGGTTGGTTCCATTGTATGTCAATTCTGCAATATCGCTACATACACCTTTGAAGGTTCGAGCAAGAGCCATTTGATTGACCAACGTTTGCTGCAATCGGTCAGATTGGTGCTCGAAATACTGAGGGTTTCCAAGGCCCATGAAGATCGTATCCATATCTGAACCAGACCATCCTGAGATGGCAGTACCTACCATGGCGACCTCATATTCTTGCATCCAACCGATGGCTGCAGAGGAAATTGCACCCCTTCCATCTCCTAGGAATCCGTGGCCCCATACAACCAAGGGTCCACTCTGATTCTTATCAGCGAGAACTTGAGGAATGACCAATGTGAAATCGACTTCTGCATTTTCGACAAATTGAGGAGTTCCATTGGCATCCGTACTGATGAGACTGGGTGGATTTTGCCATTCAAGGTAATGAGGTACTGTGTAGGTACCTTTGATGAGTCTGAAGTCGTTTTCACTGTCGTCCATCCAATCCGTTTCGACACTTTCTACGTTACAAGCAATTCCATCATCACCGAGGCGCTCTAGTGCATCTGCGCGCATGGATAGCATGGGTCCAACAATCGACTCCATTGAAGCGGTGTGGAATTGCCAAGCAGCCTTGAGATCGGTCGTATTATGTCCAGCATCCGCGATGGATTCAATCAAATTGGCCATCGAAGTTTGACGAGATTCGACATCTGGGGCATCAGTTTCCAGTCCATCCAAGATGGCTTGGAATGCGACTGAGGGAGTCACATTCAATCCTGAAATTCCTACGCCATACGGGGTGTTGGGGTTGAGTTGCTCCAGGGTACGAATGAAGACAATGGTTCCAGTTTCATCATCAGCTCTTGCATCAGTTTCTACCCAATGAGGAACTTTTTCACCCGTCTCCAAGTTGAGTAAAATGGTTGCATGGCCACCCTCCAGCGAAGCCCCAATCGTGTGTTGATCAGCCACTCCAGTCAAATCAGGAATGGTGGTAAATGCCGTCATAATTTGTGTTGTTGGACTCATTCCATCCATGAGATTGATTGAATCAATCTGAACATTTTCTCCTTGCCCGGCAAGTGAGCCTGAGACTGGGAATGTGTTCTCTGCGTAGTTGACTCGATATCCAGTCACAGTGGAATTGTCTTCGCGCAAGAAAGCATCTGACGGGAAGGGGAGCATGCAGTGAATTGGATTCAGATTGTCGCAACCGTCGGTTTGTTGTACAGCGACAATCGTTTGCAGAGGTGTGGTATCCGTTTCTTCTTCAATCACTTCAGAATCATCAATATCTTCCGTTCCCAAACAACCGGGAAGCAACAACATCAATACAAGCGTTAGAGCGACAAATCTTCTATCCATGTAGCCCGGAAAGGTGGTATGATTATCAAACACACCCTTCTTCAATTTACATAATTATCGAATCACATTCTGGACAAGGCATTCCAGGGAAATATACGCCTGGCATAAAACCACATTCTGTGCAGATAGACAAAACTTCATCCATGAGTTCCCGAACCNAGCNTCATACTTGAACCCCTACGGGGTTCATCGCGAAGTATATGGTGGAGTCTCTTAGGCGACACAACTGGGGCTGTTATGACGTGGGAGAGAAAATACCGCTACCTATGAAAAAAGGATTCGGGGCAACCGACCGAATCGATGCTTGGTGGAAAGGCCCTACTGCAATGGCCTGCTACCTTGGAATCATGGTTGTCTATGCCACTTGGCGCGGAATGATGGAAGCCGATTTCTGGATTTTTTCTGAATTTGGTCGTTCTGCCGGAACACAAACAATGGCGATTGAGAGTAATGGAAGNCACGTTCTGAGTCCTCTTTTCAGCCCATTGATCATCCCTGATGAACAGAGTTGGATGCCCGAATCAATATGGTGGCTTTCTCCAGCNATGTTCATTCTTATTTTCCCAGCAGGATTCCGTGGGACTTGCTACTATTATCGAAAGGCCTACTACCGGGCGTTTTTCCAGCACCCAACCGCATGTGCTGTTAGCAAGCCCTGGAACGNTTACAAGGGTGAGACTGGGCTGTTGATAGTCCAAAACTTGCATCGATATTTNATGTATGCNGCTCTCGCTTATCTTCCACTGTTAACTTACGACGTTTGGCTGGCAATTAATTTCCATGAGGGCGATNTTCACACTTATGGTGTAAGNGTAGGTACGTTGATTCTATTGATCAACGTNATCATGCTCACTGGCTACACGTTGGGTTGCCATGCATTCCGACATGTTGTCGGGGGGGGTTCCAATGATTGGACCTCCTCAAGCATNGCTCGGTTGAAGTACAAATTATGGAAATTCAGTACCAAACTCAATGAGAAGCACAAGGATTGGGCCCTATATTCTCTATTCTGGGTGATGTTTACTGACTTCTACATCTATGCCTGTACTGACCCAATGTTTGGCTGGACTGACATAGTCCTATGGGGAGGAATTTGATATGGCTGAAGATTACACAATGCACGAATATGATGTTGTCATTATTGGCGCNGGTGGTGCAGGTTTGCGTGCAGCCATTGAAGCAACTCGTCAAGGTGTNTCTGTGGCTGTGATTTGTAAATCCATGCTAGGCAANGCTCACACNGTAATGGCAGAAGGTGGTGCAGCAGCTGCACTTGGAAANAAAGATCCNCGCGACTCATGGGAGACTCACTTCCGTGACACGATGAAGGGTGGAAAGTATCTGGGTGATTGGCGTATGGCTGAGATTCATGCCAAAGAAAGCCCAGATCGAATCCGAGAACTTGAGCAGTGGGGAGCCATCTTTGATCGCACACCTGAAGGACTCACGAATCAACGCAACTTTGGAGGACATACATACCCTCGTTTAGCCCACATTGGTGACGCAACAGGTCTCGAGTTGATTCGAACTCTCCAGGAGCGCGGGATTCACACTGGAATGGAGGTGTTCATGGAGTACACTGTCCGACATTTATTCAATACAGATGGACGTATATCTGGTTGTTTTGCTTACAATCGCGTGGATGGTTCTCTACATGTATTCAAAGCGAAATCCACAGTTCTTGCAACAGGCGGGATAACTCGCTGTTGGTCCGTCTGTTCGGGTTCATGGGAGTATACNGGTGAGGGCCACGCACTCGCNTACTGGGCTGGAGCAGAAATGGGNGANATGGAATTTGTTCAATTCCACCCTACNGGNATGATTTGGCCTNCTAGTGTNNGNGGTANTCTTGGTNACNGANGGNGTNCGNGGNGANGGTGGNATGNTGACCAATTCTGAAGGNGANCGNTTCATGTTCAANTANGTNCCNGAAATGTACNGNGATGANTTCGCAGANACNGAAGCNGANGCNATGGAATGGGTCGCATCAATTGTCGCAGATGAAACNCCTACTGCACGANGNCCTCCTGAACTATTGACACGTGACGTNGTCGCCAAAGCNATCAANTCCGAGCGAGANGCCGGNCGNGCAAGNGAGCANGGTGGGGCTTACTTAGACATCTCCTGGAGGCCTGAAGAGCAAGTCAAAAAGAAGTTGCCCGGGATGTATCATCAATTCATGGAATTGGCAGCTGTCGACATTACCAAGGAACCGATGGAAGTTGGTCCAACCGCCCACTACGTGATGGGTGGGGTCAAGGTCGATCCCGTAACTCAAGAATCGACCGTGCCTGGATTGTACGCTGCTGGAGAGGCAGCAACTGGTTTACATGGTGCAAACCGTCTAGGCGGTAATTCCTTGTCAGATCTAATCACATTCGGTAAACGTGCGGGACAATATGCGGCTGAGGCGGCCATGGAAATAGATTCATTTGCAGAGATTGCCACTTCGGAGATTGAGAGTATCATTGTCGAAACACTTGCACCTCTATCCCGTGATGGCGGAGAAAATCCGGCAAAAGTGGTCGAGGACCTACGAGACTTGATGCAGGAAAAAGTTGGCATCATCCGCCAAGGTCATGAGTTGGAAGAAGCGCTCGAAGAATTGGAAGCATTCCGTGAACGCGAAGCCAACACATCTCCTGGTGGAACACGAATCTACAATCCCGGTTGGCATCAGGCCCTCGAGATCGGAGCAATGATCGACATCAGCAAAATGTGTGCTATGGCTGCACTTGCTCGTGAAGAAAGCCGCGGTGGTCATACCCGTTTGGATTTTCCAACGCCGGATTACACATACTGGGGTAAAATCAACAGTGTCATCATCATGAATGATTCAGGCGAGATGGACTTAGACCATGTCAAGTATCCACCTATCCCAGATGAATTAAAACAACTGCTAGACGCAGAAGATCTACACGAGGAGGAGGAGTGAATATGTCAGAAGATGTAACGTTCAGAGTCTTCAGGGGCGAACCTGACGAAGAGGGTACTCCAACTGGAGAAATGGTAGATTATACTGTAGAGATGGATGAAGGAATGGTTGTCCTAGATGTAATTCACAGAATTCAAGCAGAACATGCACCTGATCTCTCATGCCGGTGGAACTGTAAGGCTGGAAAGTGCGGTTCATGCAGTGCAGAGGTCAATGGAAAACCACGCCTGATGTGTATGACAAGGATGGAGGAAATCATGGAAGAAACTCCGGAGGACACACCGGTGGTCGTCAAGCCGATGCAAGCATTCCCATTGACCAAAGATTTGGTGACAGATCTTCAATGGGCCTATGACCTCAACAAAACCATCCCGATGTTGAATGGCCCTGACGAAATGGATTGGAAGTTTGATCAAAACGAAGCAGATCGTGTGCAAGAATTCAGAGCCTGTATTGAGTGTATGCTTTGTGTCAATACTTGCCACGTGATGCGAGAGCACCAATTGTGGGACGAATTTGCCGGGCCCCGATTTTTTGTTCGCCTTGCCAACCTTGAGATGCACCCCATGGATCAAGATGACACTCGTCTTGAAATGATCAAGGATGACTATGGACTTGGCTACTGTAACATTACACGATGTTGTACTGAGGTTTGTCCTGCTGGAATCAATATTACAGACAATGCAATCATTCCCCTCAAGGAGAGGTTGGTGACTGAATATTACGACCCAATCACGATTCTTGGTAAGAAACTGGGACTCCGAAAGTGAGAATCAGGTTCCATACGCGGTACTAAATCAAGTATAAGCCAGCGGTTGTTGAGATTATCATGCGTGCCGTCAAGTCAATTGTTCCAACACGTCGAATTCAGGAAGGTGGCGGATTTTGGGTCCGTCGCCCTGCCGCGATGGGTTCTCTCATGAGTCCATTTTTGTTGTTGGATGAGATGGGCCCGAATGTTTCTGCACCTGGAGAGGCAGTGGGTGCCCCATGGCATCCACATNGAGGCTTTGAAACNGTGACGTATCTGCTTGAAGGGCGTATGCAACATGAGGATAGTGCNGGAAACAAAGGTGAGCTCAGTCCTGGAGATGTNCAATGGATGACTGCTGGTCGTGGTATCATTCATTCTGAAGANCCCCATGATGANTTTCAGAAAACAGGNGGGACGATGCATGGTTTCCAAATTTGGGTCAATCTTCCCGCAAAAGAGAAAATGATGGCACCTAGGTATCAGGAAATTTCTGCATCTGAATCCCCAATAGNAGAAGNAGAAGGTGTTTGGGCACGNGTNATTGCTGGCGAATGCCTAGGAAAATCTTCAACGATTGACACGGTGATTCCTATTACACTGATTCATGTGAAAATGGAGAAAAACGCCCGTCTTATTCAACAATTTGAATCTGACTTGAATGGAATGATCTATGTTTTTGCTGGTAAAATCACAATTGATAACCCACTTCAAGTCAAAACGCATCCTCTTCCAACTGGAATTGGTTCGAATCAGCAAATTAGGGATGGAGAATTGGCACTTCTCTCCAATGGGGATCAAATCGTCATTGAATCTGACTCCCAATCTGAATTTTTAATTCTAGCTGGACCAGAATTGAATGAACCAATTGCCCGTTATGGTCCCTTTGTAATGAATACTCAAGAAGAGATTCATCAAGCGATTGTGGATTACAGAAACGGGGTATTCACTAATTGAATTAAAAAAAGCCCGCCAGAGGCACCGAAGCGCCTCTGACGGGCCTGTGTGTTATCTTGTGTTTAGCAAATCAGGTCTAATCAAAGATGGTCGACGCGCTGCTTCTTGACGTTGGCCTTCTTAATCTGGCCTTTCGCCTTCAGCCACTCCGGCGCTGATGCCGGAGGGGTCACCATTTCGGTCCATCCCTTGAAGACGTGAACACGCTTGGTGCCACGCTCTCTCAGGTGGATGTCTGTTGCGCCACGAGTGGCTGCCTTCAAAGCCGCGCCACGAGGCTGGCGACTTGCGAAGACCTGGCTTGTGTCTTTACCGCCCTTCATTAGGACGAAGTACTTCTTTTCTCCCATAGAGTTTCACCTCTGGTTTAGACGCTATTTGGGACCACCTTAAGGATTACCCTTGATAAACGCTATACTGCGCCCCAAATGATGGTTTTTTCATTTTTTCGAGGTACGATAGGATATACACCGCAGGGGGCCGTTTATTCACCTTTTTTCAGTTTCCAACCTAATTTTTTGTAAAAATTATCACATCGTCGAATCAACATGATTTCAAGAATGACTGAACTAAACATTCAGCAAGAATCTATTCTTCTTCAAAAATATTCAAGATCTCGTCTTCGGAATGCGTATTCTTTTCTTGATTCTCTCGATAGTGATTGACCTGTTCTCTCGTCCATCCAGCATCAAGCAATTCCTCATCAGTCCACACTTTCGCTTCTGATTCTGTAATCCCAGCCATTTCATTCAATCGTTCATCAGAATCATCCCGGTTTTGGTTAGACCATGCTTCATCGGGTAGTTGCTCTTCTTCCTCAATAAGTTCCTCTTTACCTCTAGAATACAATAGTAATGTTAGAATCAAGATGGCGATGAATCCAAAAAATGCTCCTCCGATGATGATGGTGAATGATTCTTCATTACTCCCTTGCTGTGTGGTATTCTGTTGATCAAGATTCTCCATCACTCCCGCCTCAGCTTGAATTATCATCGATTCGGTCACAGAAAGTGAAGTCTCATCTAAACAGGCGAAATACAATGTGTGATTGGCTGCATCCACGCCAGGTGGTGTCCAATCCAATTTCCACAAGCCATCTAGCATTGGCATAAACAATTGGGAATAGAGAGTGATATCATCTTGATCCTTCAACAGAATTGAGCATTCCATATTTTGTATTCCATCCAAATCTTTGATTTGTACGACCAATCTACTTTCATTACCTGAAGTAAATTGTATTGGCATTGCAGAAAAATCCAACGTGGGTTTCGATCCCACGATTTCGAATTCTAAGGTTGGTGATATTCCAGTTATTGCATCAATATCTCTTACGAACACTGAGAGTTCGACTGAACCCAGGGGAAATTGTCGTAGAATCGACTCCTCTATCTGGATTCTGAAAAATTGTGATTCAAGACCCGTTCCAGGGGTACATTCTGAAGGAGGCATTAATTCTTCGTAGAAGACGGATGGCACCATTCTGTCCGTGTTTGCATCGGCAGTAACCTTGATTCCGATGTTGTCAATAGGGCGTGCATCAACTACGCCAATCCAAACAGTACCCGATGTTCCACGACTGAATTGTTGTTGGAGCAAATTCGCATCACACAGTACTGGAGCAGAAACCGTAGGAGGTGTCAAGAATACCGGACGAGACCATGACCATTCCATCCCATCCCATTTTCCATTTTCAATTCGAGTTGATATTTGGGCATCTCCAACTTCCAATCCCTTCGGAGCTATCAGCGTATCACCTTCGATGATTTGCAACCCTGCTCCTGGCCACAATATGGTTGAATTCAACTCGTACAATGTATCGGGGTCATCGGGGTCAAGCAATTCAATGAGAACGATGTCTCTGGCCCCATCCAAATGATCTTTGCCTGAAATTGTAAGTTCAGCTTGAGGGGGTAAGTCTGTGGGGGTAAGACTTCGATTTGACCATTCAACACCATCTGCGAACAATACAATCGATACAGGTTCAAGCGTCCCTCCAATCTCTGGAATCCATGTCGATTGGTAACATGTTTTACTACCACTAGAACTGGATTGAATGGGGGTAACCAAATCAATTCCATCAACACGAATGATGGGAGTCTCCGTTTGGTTGTCGTGGTCAACATCCACTACACAGGCAGTCAGTACATGCGATTGACCTCTAATCCACCCATCTAGCCCGTGTATGGGTGGGGAGAAGCCTTGCCATGGTTCAAGATCAACATTTGAAACATGCACACCATACCAAGAGGCACTACCATCGATGATTTGGAATGCTGAATCCCACCAAATTTCACTTGTTTGCCCCTGTAAATCGTGTACGATCCAGTGTAAATCAACACGATCCAATGGTGCATCCGTGGGCAGAGAAATCGCTGCCTTCCAATTGATGCCACTGTCCTGTGTGGTTGCGACACTCGTGGTGTAGGTCGAGTCATTCGAAGCATTGTATCTCCAAGAAAGCGAAGCTGATGACACACCGAAGTCATCAGAAACTTCGACTTGACATATGACGATACCACCGCGAGTTGCAGTAGTCGTAGAACAAGTAAAGTCATCAATCACCGGTGGTCCATTGATATCAATTTCAACGGTCTTGAGGTTATTATCAATAATCCGCTCAGGATTTGAATGCCCTGGAGTCCACCGGACCAACAACTCAGTAAATCCTACTCGAGAAGGTGTGATGTTTACAGGTAAAATCAGGCGACTACCTGCTT
>NZXM01000038.1 GCA_002701965.1 Methanobacteriota archaeon
GGATTGGCACCGCGATACTCGACACGAGTCAAGGTTGTGACCAGTTGGTCTGAATCTCCTGCCTATGGGGATGGAACCGATGTTGAAATTGCTCCCGCTGCCCCAGCCGAGATGGTCATGCCCGATTTGGAAGAATGGGTGACATTACTCGATGTTGCCGATGCCATGGGTGACGAAAATGGGGATGGAGATTACATCTATCCCTTGGCTGGTGATTTTGCACCAGGTGCAGGTTTGTTTGATATCACGCATCTAAAAATCAGCCAGAGTTCTTGGAATGCTCGGTTTGAAATCACATTTGCTGAGATGACCGATTATTGGGGATTGGCCAATGGATTTAGTCATCAAATCGTTCAGATTTATGTTGACCAGGGTGAAACCTCCTATGGTGAAACCGAGATGCTAGATGGTGCTTATGCGCAAATCCATGAGGATTGGGCATGGGAGGTTGCCGTCTCTGCCACGGGTGAGCCGGGTGCTGTCAAGACTGTGAGTGCCAGTACAGGGGAAACTTCTGCTAAGGGAATTGAAGTCAGCTCAAACAAGGATGAAAAGACCATCGTCATCACCGTATCGAAGAGTATTATTGGTGATGAAGTTCCAGATTATCGATTTGTCATTGTGGCTGGTTCACAAGACGGATTTGGCACAGGAAAATGGCGAGATGTCGATGCGGAAGCAAAGACATGGAGATTGGGCGGAGGAGCGGACCCCAGTACCATTGATGGGCAGGATTACGATCCGAACATTGTTGACATGGTTCTCGGCAATGAAACTGATCAAGCAGCAATGCTTGGTTCCTATGATGTGGGTGCCCAAACCTATGCTGTATTGACTGGAATTGAGTTGCCAGCAGTTGCTCAACAGGTATTTGGAGTTGGAGTCTCGAGTATCACATCCATTTCGGCAATTGTGTCTTGGTCGACTACCATGGCAGACAACGGTACAGTCACTTGTGGCAATAATTCCTTTGATACATCCGACGCTTCTCTATCGCACGCTATACAGGTGAACCAACTTGAGATGGGTACAGCCTACAATTGTACGATTTCAGTTGAGGGGGCAGACTCCATTGAGATTTCATTCAATACCTCTACCGAAACGGATACAACTCCTCCTGAAGTGTTGAATCTCGCCGTAGATATGCTTGAAGGTGGCTCACTTTGGGTGACATGGTACACGAGTGAGGAATCCACCGAATCCATTGAGGTATCAGGTCAAATTTTCACTGGAGACACAGTTGCGCTACGTAAAAATCACGACATGACGATTGTTCCTGTTCCAGGGCTTGCTGCACTTGAAACACATACGCTCACCGTCACAGTCACCGATGCATCAGGAAATTCAAACACATCGACTATCGAATTTACAATTGCAGAGGAAGATGCAACCCCGAACATACCTGATGTAGACACTGACCCAAGTTTGACTCAGGATGATTCTGATGAAACAGCAGCGATTGGAAATGTACTCGGTGAACCCATTGTTCAGATCGCTCTCCTGCTCGTAGTATTGCTCCTGCTCATGGCGTTCATTCGAACTCGAAAACACGAGTTGGACTATTCAATGCACGTAGAAGATGATCTCTTTGATGAAGATTAGACAAACGGAATTGCGGCCGTTGCATGTGTGTGTAAATTGACAACTGTCAGGATGCATGGTTTGGGTTGAAATCCTAGCATTCTCTGGTAATCCGTCTGATCTTGCCATGTGCTGCTGTGGACGAGGTTGACACCCTTGTAGGCCTCGATGTGATGTCCATGAACGTGACCTGTGACGAAGATATCAGGAATCTCTTGAATGACCAATCGGTCTTCAGGTTCAGGAGATAATGGTGTTTTTCCACCCCATGATGGCGCAAGATGACGTCTGTCAATCATGGCTCGCATTGCCGCTTCCGGTGTTTCAAAGGTCACGGTACGTAGGCTGGAAACAAAGTCCATGATTGAAACACCATGGTAGGATAGCACACGCACCCCATGTAAGCTAAAATCACAAGGATTTCCAACAAACAATGTGTTGTTGTAATCGGTTTGTAATTCAGGATCAATTGCGGGCTGTGGCTCTGCAGGACGCACTGCATCATGGTTTCCTGGCAATAGTAGTACTTCCACCCAGTCTGGCAATTCCTGCAACATTTCACCCAATTTCGAATACTGGTTGAACAAATCCGTGATATCGAGATGCTTGTCTTGTCCTGGATAAATACCCACACCATCCACACCGTCGCCACTGATGACAAGATAACGCACGGTCAGGGCAAGAGGGTCCGTATGGAACCATTGAATCATTTTCTCCCATTGAGGTGCGAGAAATGTCTTGCTTCCAAGATGTAAATCGGAAATGAATGCAGCACTGACAGCTCGATCCTCACCCGCAGTACGGCGCTGATGATTGTTGAGTGGTGGGAAGTGAATATCGTCGACAAAAATCAATTCACCGGATTGGTTGAAATTACCGCTGACTCCAATGACATCGTCATCCATCAAACCCGCGTGGACAATTTCCTGATTCGCCCCTCCATCATCTCTCTGGCTGAGTAAACATCGAACTTCCCCAGTGGAGTCTTCGATTGTAAACATCAGATGTCCATTCTTAGTGGTCTTGGGTTCATTGACCAATCCAATGATTGTGAATTGGTTATCTCGATCGACAAGTTGGCGTTTTCGTCGAAGTGCCTCGTTCACTGCAATAGGTCTGTTGGGTAGATTTCGATCCAAAATCAGCCGCTTAACCTGTTTTAATCGATCATTGAAGAACGATTGAATGTCTTCCTTTTTCCCCTCGGTTACACTTTTTCCAGTAATGTCGAAATGGACCGTGATTTCCGAATCGACGTCCTTTGCTTGCATGGGGAAATCTGCGAGATTGTAATGTGCCAAATCATGAATTCGAGGTGCAGGCTTGGGTTCAGGGGCCGCAATGGGTGCGATTGTGCGTGCAACAACAGTTTTCTTTGGAGTTAGAGACAACAATTCGTCCAACATTGCTTCATCGAGCATTCCTGATTTACCGCTGGCTTTTGCGGCTTCAATCAAGCCATCAATCGAGGGCAATGCGAGCAATCGCTCTCTGACTGAACGGCCTGGCAAAAGCCCCGCAGCCATCACCTTTCGGTGGATTTCGGCCCATTCGGTGTCGCTCACAGGCACCAACCCTAACACGACCGTTCAAAGGCATTACTGCGCACCAAATCGACGTTTTCTTACAGATTATTTGAGTCGGCATGCCTAAAGACGCTCACTTTCGCCGTAACATCGTGAGTGAGGAAGCCTCCATGCTCGCGGCCCGCCTTGTGCGGCGCCTGAAGAAGGAAGGGTGGAGCCTGTCTGTTGCAGAATCCTGCACTGGTGGATTACTCGCGAGTACCTTTACCGATATTTCCGGAGCGTCTGAATGGTTTTCACAAGGTTGGGTGACCTATTCCAACGAGTCAAAAATTTCTCAGCTCGGTGTTTCTCCAAAGAAATTGGATAGCCGTGGTGCTGTAAGTCATGAAGTTGCACTGAGTATGGCACAGGGTGCACAAAGTGCTTCAGGAAGTGGAGTCAGTATTTCGATTACTGGAATTGCCGGACCTACGGGTGGAAACGAGAAGAAACCAGTTGGTACCGTGTATGTCGGCGTGTGCATTGGAGAGGCATATCTGGTTCGTAAAGGCGAATTCGGCGGGGCTGATCGAGCCTCAAATAAACACTCTTTCGCGATTTTTGCAATGCAGAAAGCCATTGAAGCGTGGGACACACATTTCGCCAAAATCGAGGCGGTACGTCTCGCAGCCGAAGCAGAATCGGTAGACGGTGAAAACATTGAGTTGGACTTGAATCAGGCTTTGTTATCCATCAATCCCGATATGGACACTTGGGCTGCAACCGAAGATTGGTCGGATGAAAAGATTGCCAACACCCTCGAGGAACAAGACAAAGCAACCCTCGGTGATGATGCAGAGTGGTCTGAAGAACAATAGTGGGACCGACCAGATTTGAACTGGTGATATTCGCCTTGTAAGGGCGACGTCATAACCGCTAGACCACGGACCCGTGATTGAACGCGAGCGGTTGGAGATTATGAGGTAAACCCTTCCGCAGCCTTTTGAGTGAGGAGGTCAAAGACAGTATATGGCAGGCTCGGGAGAGCGGACACGGCGCTTGATTGAGCGTTTAGAGAATGCCGAAGTCCCCATTGATTCGCAGATTTCTGCCGCCATGCAGTCAATCGATGTTTCCGATTTCACCGATTATGATTTGGAGCCATTCTGGTATGATCGTCCATTGGTGTTTCTTGAAACTCGTAAAGGTGGTGTGAAAACGATTTCTGCCCCACACATGATTGCTACAATGCTACATCATTTGGAGCTCAGNTCAGGNCAAGAAGTNCTGATTTTGGGNGCCAAGGGAGGGTATATTGCNGCCCTAATTGCNCACATCGTTGGTCCTGAAGGAGGGGTGGTGGTNGTCGANCCTTCTCTAGAAGTGGTGNATCATGTACGTGATAGATTNACTCCTGTNGCCCAAACACACACAGTACGTGTCCGAAAAATGCGNCAATTGAGNCATTGTCCTCCGCAACTCCCCCATCCTTTGGATCGTGTTTTGGTCACTGGTTCCNTGGAAGANCTCCCGCAATGGATGACNTCTCGAATGGCAGATGGAGGGTTTGCCATTGCACCCATAGGTGGTCGATATTCACAGCATCTCATGAAACTCGAACGTGTCGAATCTNNCTGGCTGGAAACCAANCTAGGCGGGGTCCTGTTTGGACCAGTNGATATTGCGGAAACAGAGCCCGAGCCATTGTCCGCTAANACATTGGCAGAGATGTTACGNGAGGGGGCCATCTTNGGGCAAGAGATTGGCATTCTTGATTNGGATACCATTGNGCGATTGAATACCCTTTCATACGCGTTGGAATCCTTGCCTGAAGACTTGCAACCATTGCCCGAGCCAGAGGGTTTGGAATACGAACCTCCATGGGCATTTGATTCAGAGATGTTGTTCGATGAAACTCATCCTGTTGTCGATTTGTTGAGTTCGGAAATGGATTGGTTGAGTGANGTGTGGCCGATTCTTATCACCCTTGTCGATATTCGACTGATGCAACCTGGTCATCCAGATGCTGTAGATGAAGATGGCCAAGTCGGTGGCTTCGGTCGGCACGGCGACCTTGTCCCGTGAACGCTATACACATGGTTCACTTCCCTAGAGATGAGACAGATGTTGCAAGTGGANCTNGAACGCCTCAATCACAAGGATGTGCGGCAGCGAAGAATTGCCATCCGTCGATTGTTTGAGCAGAATGATCCTGCAGCCNTGTCNGCATTTCTAGAATTTCTTGACTCAGATGATGAATGGTTTGTCGAGAAAGCGGTTGATGCAATTCGTCGTTGGATGAGTGGAGAACATCGAAAAGTCGTGGTTCAACTTTCCATTCGAAAAGAAGTGCGTTTNCGTTTACTTGCTGCAGAGGTGGCGCCTCGTTTGGGTAGTGAATCGATCCCAATTTTATCGACGCTATGCTCAGANGAAGTCGATGCAGTTCGACGAGAGGCTTGGCGNTCAAGACTTTCAGTGGATTCAGGTACGATTCCAGTGGCAATCGAAAGCACTGATCACGTGGTTCGAAAGATGGCGATTTCAACCTCAGGTGATGTAGATATTCTGGAAAAAATGCTGCAAGATGAGCANCCGCGTGTACGGGAGGCCGCATTAGATCAAATGGTTCNTGTGGGANATATTCCTGCAGTGATTGATGGAGTNGATGACCAACGGCTTCGCCAGAAATGGGCNAGGCTCAAAATTCCAGAGATGATTGAATCCGAAGATGTCGCNTCAATCGCAGAACTCTGTATGGATCCATCCGCTTCCATGCGCAAGATAATTACTGAGAATTTGGACAACATCGATTGGCTCGGTTGGTCCGCAGTTGTCGATGCAGCGAAGCAAAGTGCGGACAATCTCCTGCTTCCACGTTTGTTGCGTTCAAAGCGAGGAAAAGCCGCTGATGACTTACGGCTTGAATTGCTTCAGCAAGCAGATGATGTGGTCAGAGTTCGAGTACTCGAACACCTTCATGGTCGAGTTGTATCATCATCGATCGCTTCGATTCTACCATCACTGAGTGAAGATGAAAACCCGTTGGTTGCTCAAGCGGCGTTAAGCCTGATTAAAGATACAGAAACGTTGGGGACGGAAGTATGAGGTTATTGCTGGGTAGTGGTGGTTTGCGTACACCGGAACGTCAACAAGTCTATTTCGATGAAATGGCATTGATTTTCGAAGGGTGTGACGAGGTAGTGTTCATTCCTTACGCATCAGCCAACCATGAGGGATATACCTCCCGTCTGGCTGATTTTTCAGCACCCAGCGGTATCAGTTTGAGAAATATTGATGATTTTGATAACCCGATTTCTGCGATTGAAAAGGCAGACGGGTTGTATGTTGGTGGCGGAAATACGTTCCTTTTGACTGAGAAACTGTACGCAAATAATTTGCTCGATATTGTGCGTTCACGCGTTCTAGATGGTATGCCCTACATGGGTGTCAGTGCGGGTTCCAACGTAGCATGTCCCACAATGCAAACCACCAATGACATGCCAATTGTTCAACCACCTTCATTCAAAACCTTCGATTTGATTCCATTTCAGATTAATGCTCACTATCATGCAGGCAATATTTGGTTGAAAGAAGGAGATTTGTTTGAACCTCACTTTGGAGAGACACGAGCGCAACGTATTCAGGAATTCCATGAACACAACCACACACCNGTCGTTGGACTATGGGAAGGCGCATTCATACGCTGGGAAGGCGATGAGGGATTGTTGGTTGGNGGCGATGCTACAGTTTTCCGCCCAGGTGAAGAACCAGTAACTCACTCANCTGGTGTCAAATTCAACAATCAGTTGCTTACACATCATCGCTGATTGCTCGGGCAATTACCAATCGTTGAACTTCTTGAGTACCTTCATAGATCTGAGTAATCTTTGCATCTCGGAAGAATCGCTCTACAGGGAAATCTGTGGTGTAACCATATCCACCCAATACTTGGATGGCACGTTCAGCNACCCACATTGCAGTATCACCTGCAAACAGTTTGGCCATACTCGCTTCCTTTGAGTGTCGGTGACCTCCATGCTGGTAATGTTGCTCCTTGGTCCATGCAGCTTTGTACACCATCAGTCGAGCTGCTTCGACTTGTGTCGCCATNTCGGCAAGGTANGCAGTAATCATTTGATGACGTGCAATGGGTACTCCGAAAGCTTCTCGCTCGTGGGCGTACTTGAGTGCTGATTCGTAAGCACCTTGAGCAATTCCAAGACCCTGTGCTGCGATTCCAATTCGTGAATTATCAAGCGCNTTCATGGCNATAGGGAATCCTTTNCCTGGNAATTTGAGGACATTTTCTGCGGGAACTTTNCAGTTTTCNAATATCAATGTACAAGTGTCACTNCTACGAATTCCTAACTTGTCTTCCTTTTTACCAACGGTAAATCCNACAAAATCCTTCTCGACGATAAATGCAGTCGTACCACCATGACGCTTGANNCCGTAATCNGGGTGATCTACATCTTTGGCGAACAGGACGTANATATCGGCNCTGGCACCNTTTGTGACCCACATTTTCTCNCCCGTGAGCAAGTAGTGTGTNCCATCTTCGGAGAGCTTTGCCTTACAGGTCATTGCCGCAGCATCTGTTCCTGCTCCNGCTTCAGAGAGCGAATAGGCGCCGACCTTNTCNGCAGCAAGCATGGGCAAATACTTCGATTTCTGCTCTTCTGTNCCATGNATNACGATGGTCTTGGCACAAAGTCCAACATGAACACAGAAGAAGACNGCGAAGGATGGATCGACACGTGCCANTTCTTCAACGATGATGGCTTCTGTAATATCGTCCANCGGAACGCCNCCNTAATCTTCGGGAATNGTGCATGATTGNAAACCATATTCGACGAACTGTGCCCACTCATCCAGTGGTGGTTGTTGGGCCTTNTCGCGTGCTAAACAAGTTGGTGCAAGCACCTCCTCAGCAAAGTCACGTACCATCTCACGAATCATACTCTGTTCTTCTGTTTCTTGGAACTGCATTCCGCTTCCTCACCATTTGCCACNCGTCTCATGTAGATAATAAATGCGTGTCAGCANCCCCGTCCTACGGACGGGAACAGAAAAAATCACANCGATTTATTGAAATATGCCGGTATGCCGCGGCGAAACAGGTGAGNCAATGTCGGAAGAATATCTAGAATTCAGCATTCTATCTGATCGGAAGTATACTCGCAACCATATTTGGATGCAAGTAGTTGACAAAGATGACGGAACTTGGAAGATTGGTGCTTCAGATTTAATCGTCCAAGAAATGGGCGACATTCTGCGAGTCAGCCTCGCTGTTTTNCCCAGCGATGCGTTGGCAGACAACGCGGCNGCGGACAACGAATTCGATTTCGCNGATGTCGCCGAAGAGTTTAGCGAAGGAGANATCTTGTTTTCACTACGNTCTGCAGATGGCCGTGAAACATTCANNTCACCGTGTGCAGGAAAAGTTCTGGAAGTCAANAATGAATTGGAAGCAACACCAGATTTGGTAACCGAGGATACTTANTCAGAAGGTTGGATTCTACTAATTGCACCACATGATTTCGATGAAGATCAATTATTGACTGCGGACGAATACATCNAATCACTTGGCGAGTGATCAAGGCCACGACAATTCCGGCCAATCTTCGGGATTGGTCGTTTTCCATTCTAGGATGTCGAGNAGTGAAAGNANCTCTTCCGTTGTAGAAAGATCTTGATCAATCTGGAGCCTAAACAACCACTCTTTGAGACGACCCAAGCGCCGCCCNGCGGNTAAATCGGAAATNTTTGAGAGNATGTGCCCATCTACAATCGGTTCNACACCACCCTTGGGTAACTGGGTTTTTTCNAGTAAAGNTTTGACAGATTCTGCNAGACTTTGGTTCAGTGNAGATTCAATATCNAGGTGTGCATTGACCTCTGNGTCAACACGAATNCGATAGCGTCTGCANGATGCTGAATCATCGGGTAAATGGCCAATAATTTGATGCAATTTCAACACTCGATTCCGCTCAACATTCGGNATGGTCAAACTTCGCATATCGTGGTCGAGTACTCTCCATCGTTCTGCNGGGATATCTAAGGCCAGCAAAACCAAACGACAAGCCACCACATCTTGCTCAGTTGTACTCAATTCATACTGCGGTTCGAGTTCAGCATCCCAACCAGGCAAGATTCGGCTCAACAATCCATCCTTTCTCATTCGCTCCAAAACCTGGGGCGCATTTTGCCCTTTCAGAATCCGCTTGAATTCAGACCAAATCCGCTCTTGTGAAACATTTTCCAACATTTTTCCACAGGTGATTAAAGCATGTGCAAGATTCTCATCTGGTTCCCAAAGCCCACGACTGTGTTGGTCCATGAATCGATATGCACGTAATATTCGTAACCCATCCTCTCCCATTCGTTCTGTAGCATCTCCGACAGCTGACAGACAATGATTATCCAAGTCAGAGCGGCCTCCGTAGGGATCGTGCAAGAGATTGCGTGCCAGATCAATGGCCATCGCATTGATGGTGAAGTCTCTTCGTGAGAGGTCCTCCTTCAGAGAGTGTCCGAATGTGACTTCATTTGGCCTTCGTCCATCCCCGTAAGTCCCTTCACTCCGCAAAGTAGTGACCTCAAATTCGAAGTCTGAATTTGCGATTCGAACTGTAATGGTGCCATATTGTGGCCCGGTCGGGATGGAACGGGGAAACAGTGTTTCAATCTCATCCGGGCTCAATGTTGTCGTCAGGTCCAAATCGTTCCAAGGATTGTTTAGCATGGCTTCACGCACTGAACCTCCAACCAGCCAAATGCCGCCTCCAGCTGTCGTGACTCGATTACAGACTTCTCTCAGCACATCTGGTAACCTGTTTTTCCAAACAAGATGGCCTTGACTAAGCGGTTCACCTGGGCAATCTGCCAGGACCCCCTCAAGCCATGCGCCTTCTGCCATCAACCCTTTGCGGTACTTCCTCAACATGATGCTATCGACGTGCGAAGGGATTTGAATGGGGATTCCTTGGGCCAAGCATGGACGTCGAGTTGGCCCCCATCTTGTGGTTGAAACCTCATGAAGAGGTCAAGCCACGAAATGTTGACACATTGCATGAGATGACTCTTCGCTGGAGTTCATACACCAAACCCTTACTGGTCGACCGAGCAACAGGAACCATACTTGACGGGCATCACCGATATCAGGTTGGATTGAGGATTGGTCTGTCACGTTTACCTGTCATCAAAGTCGACTATCTGGAAGATGATGGGATCGAATTGGACATTTGGCCTGCAAGTGGTTTACAATCCTTGACCAAGCAGCAGGTGATTGACATGGCGCTTTCAAACAATGTGTATCCACCCAAGACCAGCCGCCATCGGTTCAGTGATCATTTGCCACCGATTGCAGTACCACTCGATTTGTTGCGAATTGAGGAGTAATCAAACCTGATGCTCATCGTTCTGCGATTGCCCATCCTTCATGACCACGCTGTCTTGGATCTTGTCTCCCAATTGAGCAATGTCGATCTTCACTTGTGGGTCGTTATTCTCAAGGTGCATTTGGCGGACTCGCCCAGCTTCTGCATACATTCCAGCCTTCTGATAGGCCTCAGCAGCCCCTTCCCAATCTCGTGCAAGTTCCAGATTTTGTGCTTCTTGATTCCAGTCCTTTACTCCGCTCGAACCGGTAACTGCTTGCTTGATGTCTTGAATTGCCTGTTGAATCGGCGCGGGATTTGGCTTGACAATTGGTTGAACTGGTGTTTGTACCGGTTGGGGGGCATAGGTATGGGTTGTGTGGTGATGGATTACCTGCTGTGGGGCCGGTTGCTGAACCTGTGGAATGTAAATCAGTTGAGGTGAATTCTTCTTTGCTTTCGTTCCTGACTGGACTATCAGTAAACTGAGAATCCCAAGTACACAACAGCAACTACCCGCTTCAATACTGGTATCTCTTCCATATTCACATTGATCGGTGTCATACCATGGGTCGAATGGATCTTCATCACAACCGTCGTCAACCCCATCCCCATCAGAATCTCTACCTACACTCGTATCTTCACTAGAAATGGTGGCGAACATCAAGACGCTGATTCCAAAGAATATAATGGCCAATACCCAACCAAGTGCGATTCGACTACTGCCATTTGCCATTGAATCACCTAAGCGTAATTCCACAGTGCGGACAAACTTGCCATCCAATCTGCACGCTCTCTCCACAAGATGGACACGAAGAACTTGGTGCTTGTTCAGGTGCAACGGCGGATTTACTGTCATGCCCTTTCTGAGCAGATTGTTGCTCAAGGAAAGTTTGCATCACCTCGGGAGTCAACGCCCCACTCTCAGCAGCCATTTGCATCATCTCTCGCTGGATGTCATCAGTATGCTGTTGCCGAGTTAAATTCGACTCAGCCTCTTGGGCCATACGCTCACGCTTGGCCGCCTGTACTTGCTCAAATGCACTCATTGCGATATCCATCTTGCGCTGTTTGCCATCCATCTGGATGTCTTGACGTGCCGCCATATCATCTCGCTCTGCGGCCCACTCTGCCTCTTGTTTTCTCAAGTCAAGCAATTGACTTTCAAGTGCTGCTTCAACTTCCCCTCGTGCCTTTGCCTTTGCAACTTCGGCTTCGGCTTCGATTCGAGCCAAGGTCAAACTCTGTTGGCGATCAAGTGCTGCAAGAGAGGTTTCGTTGACAAGGTCCGCACGCGCGGTCAAGACTTCGGTTTGCTGACGGAATGCCTGTAGTTTTTCCAAATCAGTTTCGTTTACTACGGCAAAAGCTCGTAGCATGGTAATTCCATATTGGTCGAATGAGCCTCGCATTTCTGCACGAACGCCCATTTCCATCAAGTCGGCAAAATCTGCAGAGCGAACCGCATTGATGTCGGCTTGCTTCGCAAGAAGTGGTACAACCACACGACTCAAAATTTCAGTTCCGTACATGGTCGCGAAGAAACCACGTGTCAATTCACGGCCGCTGTTGGCAAAAATGTTCACCAATTTTGGCACATCATCTCGTTGTATTTGCAATCGCAAATTGAGCATGCCGTTGACTTTCGCACCGTCCGCGGTAGCCCCCTCCATTTTGACCAAGAGGTCAAATGGACCAGTCATGGCAAAAATGAGTTTATGGTCGCTAGATCCTACACCCATTTTTCCACCCAACCAACGGGTAAATCCTCCCACGTAGTTCTTCAGAACAGTCTCTGACAAGATGTCCTGAATCTTACCATTCGCCATGATTGCACATGTTTCATTGGGTTTCAGGACGATATTTTTCGCTGACCATGATTGGATTGAACCGGAATCAATCATCCTTGCGATAACTTCTGGGTTGTCTCTCCATCTGTGTGTTGCCATATTTTCATCTCCTTACTTTATGTTCTTGAGAACAGCTCTTCGTTCACTGAAATGTCCTCTGACACTGCTTACCAATTGGCGAGTTTCTCGGACTGCTTTCATGACCTCACCTTCCTCTGCTGCGGCCTTTTCAAGGTCATTGCTTCGATTAACAGCCTTGACTAGAATGGTCAGTGTTTCATGATCATGTTTGATGAGTTTTCCAAGGACTTTGTTTGAAGTGGTGGTTTGCTTGCTGAAGAAGGGATGCTCTCCACCCGTTTCACCCAAGTTGACATCATTTCGCAACGCATCGATTTCCTCGATGGTTGATTGACAGGTCTTGGCCAATCTGACGTTTCCATCTCGATAAGCATCATCGTGAACATTCTCGACATGGGTTCTGACTCGATCGGCACATCGAAGAATTTCTTCTTTCACAGCAATGTCCGTTTCTCGACGTTTATCACGCTTGTAGGCACCATACCCTCCGACGATTAGGCCGAGAGCTCGTACATAGGTCAACGTATCCGCTGGGTTCCCAATTGTCATACTACCACCCGTAGGGTGGTTGACCACATTCTTGATTCCTTCCCCTATGTGATTAGGCTCATTCTTCCTCGTTAACCTGAGTTTTTTGCGAATTTGAAAGATCCTCTAGGGCCAGTGAACCAAGGATTGTGACCAAACCTGAACCGACCAGGGCGCTCACAAATACCCATAGGTTCGTGAGGCCACCATCCACCGGTGAAATGGCACCTCCATTGATTGGGTCCATGGTTGGATAAATGATGTACATCACATATTGTTGAATGCCCTCATAGCTGGTAGCAGGCTCATAAATTCCGTACGCAATTACCG
>NZXM01000039.1 GCA_002701965.1 Methanobacteriota archaeon
TACTTCCTTGACACCCAGTAGCATGTCATCTTTCGATTGAGCGTGGAGCATGGAATCAAAGTGGTATGCTCGGGTCAACACTGAGTTGCTGCCTTCAGCAATCACCACAACTTTGCTGGTCATCACTTCGCCATCTTGGACAATTCCTCGAACTTGACCATTGCGAATCTTGTCGACTAGATCCTTCGGAAGGTTGTCAACTTTCCACTTCTGTGCGGCTCCGGTTCCACTGTCTTCAGCAGGATCCGTCAAATCTCTGGCACTGTAGGATTGATGATCCAATCCCTCAATGTGCAATTGATCGATTTTGATTCCGGGCATGACAAAGATTCCCGCTTCTTCCATTTTCTCTGCCATCCAAGCATCGGCTTTGGCTCGAAGAACCGACCAAGACGAGCGCATGCTGGGCTCTTCGGTACCTCCAGTACCATCCCAAGAGGCAAAACGGCCTTCGACGAACAACGCATCATCGTTGCTTAGGAAACCGACTTTCTTGTGATTAATTGCTCTCTCGATTCCAGGGCAATCCATCTCCCAGTTGCCCAAAAATTCCTCAAAATCATCGAGTTCACGACCCCACAAAATACCGCCCGTGAGGTTCTTGCTTCCGATGGGTTCTCCACGGTCGACAACGAGAATTCTGTCGCCCTCAATCCCTTCTTTTAGCAATTGAAAAGCCGTAGACGCTCCAGCAAAACCAGCACCGATAATGATGACATCAAAATCTGTCTCCTCGTCCAAGATTCTACCTCCGGTACCAATGCCAACATCCACTTGGCCTTGAGAGTTGTTCTCGCGCGCCCGCGAGAGATAGCGATATGAGGTGCCACCTTTACGCAACGACATGGTGCTTGCAAGCGCCCCCGGGAAATGTATCCTCTTCGGAGAGCATGCGGTGGTATACGGACAACCTGCAGTAGCGGTTGCAATCGATGGTAGGGTCCGTGTATCAATCGAAAAATCAGACACCGGTTGGTTGATTGACGGGATGAAATTCGACAAGGGTAAACACCCTCACATGGATGCCATGCTCAAAAAAATGTGGACCGACAGTGGGGGCCAGCCTCTATCCATTGGTGTCGAGAGTGAACTATTCGGTGCCGCAGGACTGGGTTCGAGTGCTGCGATTTGTTCGGCAGTTGCTGCGAGCCTCTTGAACATGAGAGGGACGTCAGCAGATGAATTACCTCTCTCAGGAATTGCGACAACGGCTCATCTAGCCGAAGCAGAAGCCCAGGGTGGACGTGCGAGTCCGATAGACACCAGTACAGCGACATTGGGCGGTGCTATTTTGGTCTCTGACAAAAAAGAATCTACGGCAGAGTGGATGTACACACGTGACCTCCGTATCGATGGGGTGCGTAGAACTTGGGAAGTTCACCGGATCACACTCCCTGAATCCTTGTCTGAAGCCAGTCTTGTCATTGGTTTCTCTGGGCGCCCAGGACCTACAGCTCAGATGGTCGCGAAGGTGGCCAATCTTCTCGCTACACATCCAGAACGAATGGAAGATATTGAGAGAATTGGCAATGTCACGCGCGCTGGTGTGACCGCATTATCCTTAGGGAATCTTCAGGCGGTGGGTATCGCCATGAACGAGTGCCATCGTTTGTTGCAGAGTATTGGTGTATCCGACGTTGATCTTGATCGAATGGTCGAAGCTGCATTACCGACAAGCCTTGGTGCGAAACTTACGGGTGCTGGTGGCGGAGGTTGTATGATCGCACTCACCATGGAACCACGTCGAACCGCCGAAGCCATTGAGATGGTCGGGGGCCGAACAATGGTGTCTCAGTTAGGCGCCCCTGGGGTGCGGATTGAAAACGATTGACTGGATTAGAAAATTACACTTTTTTTTTATAAATGGGCACATCTGTTGATTTAAATAGGGGTTGGCGTACCGCGGCCTCATGGCAACNANNGANGAAGANCGNCTAACNGTAGTNAATGTNGTAGCANNNACNNGAGTNGCAGAAGANNTNNANCTNCCNGATATTGCAATTCAATTGAATTGTGANTACGAACCNGANCANTTNCCNGGTGTCGTTTACCGTGTANNNGACCCNAANNTGGCNATTCTNATGTTCCGNTCNGGNCGNGCNGTNTGNACTGGTGGAAAGAANGAGGACAANATCCACACNGGTATCGAGCGCATGATTGGNGANCTNCGTGNTGCNGGNATNGANACTTGGGANCTNGACGATGTTCAAATNGAAGTNCAGAACATGGTTGCNACCTACGCTCTACATTANCCNGAAGATTACGATGGTCGCGACAAGTGGACCGATGAGCCATTGGCNGGNGAACCACGGAAGTTGAACCTNAANCANTTGACCTTCCANCTNCCTTTCGANAAGGTNGANTANGAGCCNGAGCANTTCCCNGGTCTCATTTACCGNTTNGANTACCCCAAGGTTGTCTGTTTGATTTTCGGTAGNGGNAAGATGGTNATNACNGGTGCNCGNCANAAGGANGAGATTCTTGAAGCGGTNGAAATCATTCAAGACGAACTTGCAGACCTTCTCTGAGGTATCCGGATGACCGACGNCGTCGGTCCGATTCGATTGGCGCTAGCCAAATTCGTGTACATTGTGCATGTNGGTGTGACGTTTTTTGTCCCATGGGGCTGGCTCTTACCCTGGCCNGAGGCGTGGTGGTTTGGCCTATTTTTCATTCCAACCATGCTGATTCATTGGAAGACTGCGGATGTCTGCATCCTATCGACCATTGAGATGAAGCTACGAGGTCACCCTCAAGCAGGTACACGCGAACAAGGTGGTTTCATCCAGAGAATGGGTGCACTTGTCGGTTGGCACATGACCGATGAAACCGCTGCTCGATTGGGATGGGGTTTGTCCTACATGGGCCTTGTATTGTGTGCTGTTCGATTACAACTTGGAAACCACTTCCCATGGTGAGTCCATGTGGAGATGGATTGCAGCAAAAGGTGTGCGCCTGTTTCATCTCTTCATCGTGATCTTCCTTGCCTTCGGTTGGGCTTTGCCTTGGCCGATTGCTTGGTGGGCGCATGTTGTGCTCACAATCATCACTCGCCTACATTGGAGGTTCAACAATCGTACCTGTATTCTGACCAGTTGGGAGCAACAATTGTTGCAGAATGAACAAACTGAGGAACATGAAGAAGGCTGGTTCATCAAGGAAATTGCGGAGTCCCTCACAGGGAGACGTCCTTCGACTAAATTCATTCGCTCGTTGATGATGTATTGGAGTTGGACTACTGCAGGTATTTCGATAATCCGTATTGCGCTCAATTGAATAGGGGTCTGCCCTCTGGTCACCCTATGGGTGACCATTCCCGCCGCCTGTCTTACAGCCTTGTTTTGCTAATGTTGATGTCCGTATTGGTACCGGTAATGCTGCCTGTCAACTCCTCGGAATTGACTGAAGAATCATCATTGCAACTCGTATCATCACGAAGCAGTACCCTGATTGATGTCGCCGATTGGAGAGTCGGTGACGAGTGGATTTACGATGCTGAATTTGATGTCGAGGATCTAATTGCTGGTGGTGCCCCGGGTTCTCAAGTAGGGGTTTTGACCGGACAACTAACTCGTGAGGTTGTCGATATTCGTACTGATACAATCGACAATGTATCGACCATCGTTTATGACCTTGAATCTTCAGGTACGTTCTATTACAACGGGGCAACGATTGTTGCCTCTGGATTCAATGTGAATGGTAATCTTGAGGTCGAATTGGAGATGGAGGAAGTGATTCGTGCCTCCGANCTCAGCCAAATCACNTACAANATGAATTTGGATGTCGATTTCAACAATATCGGCTTCCCTGCCAGCCTCGTCGTTGGAAGTAGTCTGGATTTGGCTACCTTGAGCATCGACACAGATTATGCTCCCCCCAAGGAAATCTATGATTTCCCGATGAATGTAGGTGAAACTTGGGATACTGAAACTACAACCTCTGTCGCATGGTCTGGAGATGTGTATGACAATCTATTCGATTTGCCAGAGGATAGTTCAGAATCATCAACTGAGAGCTTCGGAATCGTTGGTTCAGGTAATCCAGGAGTCTCATACTCCGGTTGTTCAAATTCCTACAATGTCACGGCGTATAACGCGACATCTGGTGCCATCAATGGATATCGATGGTGGTGTGACAGCGCACGAAATGATGCTTGGTGGCATCAGAGTATTGACGTCGGTGCAGACATCGACTTCAGACTCAATCAATACAATCCTGTTGCTCGAGTTCATGAGATTGATGTAGAATTGGCCTTCCCTGCTTGGCCACTAGATGCAGATTTGGGTGTTTGGATTAATATCACCAATAGCAATGGCCAGCCCGTTGCCAATCAAGATGTTGAGTTCAGATACGAAATCGATGAAGATATTCGGACAGTGACAACAGCTGCAAATGGTAGTGCCTACGTTGAATTCGACACTGGTCACAGTCTCGACGCCTCACCTACCAGTGATGATTATGCCAGTCATGGCGTCATTGCTTGGATCCCTTCAACCGAAGAAATCGGCGTAACCTCATTGACATTGGATGAGAATCTTGTCGAGATTGATTTGGCAGCTGTGAGCAGCGGTGTTTCAGTCACCCGGACGCGTGATGGTGTATCTCAGCAACTCAACACGATTACAGGTTTTAACTCGATTCCCGGGGATGCTCTGACCTTCAGTGTCCCAGTGCAGAATCGAGGTATCTTATCCTCACCACCAACAACATTGGAAATTCAAGCACCCGATGGCTCGACCAGTCAAGTGAATGTTCCTTCGTTGGGTGCACTGGGTGTCTTTACTGCTGATGTAAGTTGGACTGTACCCGCCAACCAAAACATTGGAGATGTCCTNATCCAATTCNTTGTGGATCCCTCTCAGAGCGTCNCTGCTGATGCTGACCGATCGAANAATCAGGGGACATTCTCNATGTTTGTGGGAAGATTGCCANCCGCGAGTATTGATCCTGTGATTCCCAAGTTAACTTTCGATAATGTGGTTGTTGATGCATCGATGTCTATCGACCCTGATGGCGGCACAGTCATCTGTTTGTTCGATTACGAATTGGAAAACGGAACGGTTGAATCCATCGTATCAACCAATTGTTTACTGGAGAATTCTTGGGAAAACAATGGCGAATATTTGGTCAATCTGAGCGTTGTCGATGATGAGGATGATGTGGATCGGAGTTCGGTTTTGGTCGTCATCAACAATCGNGCACCGGTCGTCAATTTGGCGGTCAGTTCCAATTCAGTCAAGGTTGGCGAATCTGTGACCTTTAATGCGCAAGACAACAGCGACATCGACACCACCACACCAGAGGCACCGATTGACATGCTGTGGATGCCACCGGATGCCCCCAATGGTCAACCGTATGATTGCACACAGGGCCTCATCACCCAAGCTTGCACGGTTACACCTGAAGTCGAAGGTACATTCACCATGTCTTTCCGTGCGGTTGACGATGATTTCGCAGTCACCACAGAATCAATTAGCATCACAGTCACCAACATTGCACCCTACAATGGCTCGATTCAATTGCGTGATGTTGAGACAAACACNATTCTAGAATCGAACAACATGCAGGTTTGGCACGTGAACGAAGATCANCCTCTTGAACTGCTGGGATTCGTTGAGGACTCACCCAATGATATGCCCTCGATTCGATGGGAATGGCAACCTGATTCACAGGTGGACCCCAGTTGGTTTGAGACAACGACTGGCCCTACCTCCGTGGTTCCAGTCAGTTGGGCAGAGAATGGGCCACATGTGATTGTCATGCAGGCCTTTGACGATGATGGTGAAACCAGTGGTACTGTCAGTGGCTGGGTAATGGTTCACAATATCGCGCCATCAATTTCTACTTTCGATGAACCACTTCCATTGTGGGAAGATGCCCGTACACTATTCACACTGGAATACAGTGATAGTGCCAGCGATATGGAATCACTTGTTGCCTGTTGGGATTTAGATCCGTTCATTAATTTAGATCAAGAAGGTAGTTCTGATGATGACTGTGACATTACAGGTTCGACCATCAACCACAAGTGGTCTGAGGCGGGAACTTATCCTGCGATTTTCCATGTCACCGATGACGATGGTGAACGCACGTCTCAAATGGTGAACTTCACCGTTCGAAACCGTGCACCTGTTGCCGACATTTGGATCAGCGAGCAAACTCCCAAGGCAGGTGAAATGTTTGGCCTTTCTGGCAACCTTTCCACAGATACCCCTAGCGATCAAGAAAACTTGGTTTATCGATGGGATTTGGACACCTCTGTGGATTCGGATGGAGACACTGACCCAACCAACGATATTGATGAGATTGGAATGGAGATTTGGGTTGAGTTCGACAAGCCCGGCGAGCGAGGAATTCGGCTGATGGTCTCTGATGAAGTAGAGACTTCAACCAAGGACTACACTGTGACTTTATTGGAAGATGACAGTGGTTTCTTCAGCTTTGGTGGTGGAGGTAGTTTTGTCACAACCATTGTCATCATCATGATGCTCATNCTGGCGGGTTTGCTCGGCATCTTGGCTTGGACCTCTCTGCGTGGGAAAGGAGCTGCTGAAGCTTGGGATGACGTGGGCGCAATGGGCTTTGGATTGGAACAAGAGGCACCCATGGCCGCACCACCGTCGGCAATGTTCGCTGAACCTGTTGCTCAGCCAGTCGTGACCTCTCCTGCACCCGCGGTTGAACCAATTGCAAGTTCTGGTTCNCCACCAGTNCCTGCTGAAGGATTGCCCCCTGGCTGGTCCATGGAGCAATGGGATCACTATGGGGCACAATGGTTAGCCCAACANNCNCCNTCNCAGNCNCAGCCTNCGCCTACNCCCACGGTAACAGAAACCACGGCCCTTCCGTCATTTACAGCCGAAGATGACTTGGACCTTGACTTCTGAGCCAGCGATATGCGGCGGCGTTTGTACGACTTGTTCGGCCTGCCCCAACTCCCCGANTCCGAGCCNGNGGAAGNTGCGNCGGAATCTTTGCCAGTTCAGGGTGTAGTGGACCCGATTCATATTCCNAAACCNGTTCGAAGAGTTGAGAGAAAACCAGTCAAAGACTTGCGATTCCANGACTTGGGNTCNAAGCGNTGGATTGACTGGGCTTCTNNGCANCANGGNTTGCCTCGNCGTGGTTTACGCTATATTCGNCCAGATGACATGCATCGCTTACCATTGGATGCTTTGTCAGCACGCCTCCAGCAAGGGGATATTTGCATCGTCGATATGAGTAGTCTTGCACACATGGANAGNCAGCGGAGNGCNCTTTCGAGGCAGGTTCAGGACATGGCNAACTACGGTGGNCTNCCCGTCTTTGCATTAGATGATGCCAACCGACTTTTGNTGGTTCCAGGTAGAGGTTCACGAATCGACACTGAAACCCACGATTTGGGTGGAAACTCAATCATCGATTAATCGCGATAACTTCGCACATCGAATGACCATGCTGAACCATCGGGTCCGCTCGTCAATCGATCCCATCCATACTGGGTAAGGAGAGGGCGCCAAGTCTCAGCGTCTGGCGGCATCCCTCTCTTGGTACCCTCATCAGACCTCAAGATATGATTCACCTTCAAGATGGCCAATGTGGCTACAGCACCCGGGAGGGGGTGCAAATCTACAACTTCACATTCCAAAACAGCCGCTGAAAGTGGATGGTAAGGTGGGTACTCATTCGGAGATGGGATTGGTTCACTCAATCCATCCCATTCGCTTCGTTCAGGAGGGTGAGCCGAAGCGGTTTCATTGACAACTTGTGCGGCATCCCAGGTCCCGGGCAATACCATTGCACTAATTTTCGAACCATTGCGGAGATTGACCAGAGTATCACGAGGGCGACCCGAGCGGTCCTGACTGAGAGAGACTCCAATCAATGGGGGTGTATTTGAGAGGGAAGCAACGCTAGAAACTGGACATAGATTCGGGACTCCATTTTCGCCGATTGTCGATAGTAGTACCACAGGTCGAGGTGCGATGAGTGTGGACAACCAGGCTGCTCGTTCAGGGTGTTCCATGAAATTTGTATCGATATTCTCAACATCATCTCCCATAGGTTCTCCAAAGAAACTCGGGCGCTTTCGATCATTCTCTCCATCAGCCTCAAACCAGTCATCCAGTTCCCCCCTCTCAATTTCTGAAAGGGAATATGCGGTGAAATCCCGATAGGCTACCCAACGCTGAATTTCGGTGGTATCTTCATCGCGATTTTTTTTCCGGTTGATACTCGCGTCTGCGTAGACTACGCATCGCCGAAGAAAATTACAAACAGCTTCCTTACTCATTCTCTCGCCTCTTCATACGCTTGACGTGACATGTGAAATTTAGCTGGATTCCCGATCCATACCTCGTCATTGGGGATATTCTTCGTGAGTAATGCCCCGGCTGCAATTACTGCGTTTGTTCCCACTTGAATACCGGGCAGAATGGTGGCCCCCCCGCCGATGACAGCTCCTTCAGCGATGGTCACGCTTTCCCATTTCTCTGGGTCTCTGGAGGGGGGATAGCGATCGTTGAGGATGGTCGCATTGGGTCCAATAAAGACACCATTTGCAACTTGAGTTCCATCTGCGACGTAGGCGCCACCTTGGATGCGGACTCCATCTCCCAGGACAACATCTCGGCCAACATGTGCCAAACAACCGATGCTAACATCTGCCCCAATGTCACAATCTTTGCCAATGTAGCAAGGAGCCCAAGCCACCGAACCATTGGGCAGCTCGATTCTTTCCCCACCCACCATGAAATCACTCCAACTCAAGATGCTTCATGATACGTGCGACATGTCCGGTGGCCTTGACTCCGTACTTTGCCATTGAAAGCGTTCCATCTGATTCAATCACGAAAGTTGAACGGGCAATGCCCATGTAGGTCCTGCCATAGTTTTTCTTTTCACGCCAAACACCGTACTTTTCCAACAATTCACCTTCAGTATCGAGCAGCAATGGGAAATTCAATTCTTGCTTTTCAGTGAATTTCTGGTGTGACTTTGCACTGTCCTTCGATACTCCAAAAACAGCCACATCTGCTGAATTCAAGGCACCCATATTGTCTCGGAAGTCACATGCTTGCTTGGTGCATCCTGGCGTGGAATCTTTTGGGTAGAAGTACAATACAACCTGCTTACCTTCTGCAAGAACATCGCCCAAGTTCCAAACGTTTCCAGCACTATCTTCTGCTGAAAACAGGGGTGCTTCCATTCCATCTTCTAATGTGACTACATTGGCCATGAGACTCCGACCTGATTCCAACATTCAAACCCGTCGCTACTTCTGACTCTCAATCATCGAGCGCACCCGTGCGGACGAGGGTTTCTTCGGCGGTTCACTGAAGCCAAAGCACGCGGTGATCTCAAAGGGTTTCATTTCACCCATATCGACACCATTCTGCGATGCCTCGGCGCTGCAAAGCGATGACAAACCACGAATGCAATACCATTCTCGAAGACCATTACAGGTCAATCCATGGGTCTTGGTTCCAAACAAAAATCCAGCGAACCAATTCTCGACAGTCGCAATAAACCATCGGGGTCGATTCAAGGGGAATGCCAAGCCTCTCTTCCATCGATAGGATACGCTCAGTGGTCCCGCCGTCACATCGATGCCCCGTCGATGTCGTTTGACATTGACTTCCACGACATTGACTTCCTCAAAATTGTACAACTGCGAAACATACTCTGCATGTTCCTCGGAGGGTGATAACAGCACGCGTTTTCCATCGGGTTGTGCCCACATGACATTTGTGAATGTTCCAAGAGGAGAATTCAACCAATCGCCAATAACGATCCGGTCACCACTCTCAAATCCCGAAGAGGATATTCGTCCATCAAACTTGTCCATTACTCAACCGCGCATCTCTTGTGCTATTCGTTTTTTGCTTGCAGCCCAAGCACAAATCGGGCACGCCGTCAGGTCATGATTTCGAGCAGGACAATACTCTCTTCCGAAGAAAATGATTTGCAAATGGAGTTTGTTCCACAGGTGCTTAGGAAAGACTGCTTTGAGGTCACGCTCTGTTCGTTCCACGTTTGTGCCGTTTGAGAGCCCCCAACGGGCAGCAAGACGATGAATGTGGGTGTCGATTGGGAACGCAGGTATGCCAAAGGCTTGGGCAAGAACCACACCAGCAGTCTTGTGACCCACCCCCGGGAGTGCTTCAAGGGCTTCAAATGAATCTGGAACAACTCCGTTATGGCGTTCGACTAAGAGTTCTGAAAGGCGACGGATGTTCTTTGCCTTGGTTGGAGCAAGACCTA
>NZXM01000040.1 GCA_002701965.1 Methanobacteriota archaeon
CCGGCGACCACGAATAGCAGTACCAGTACGACGATTCCAGCAATTACTGCGCCACTTACTCCACCAGCTTCTGAAGAGGACTCGTCTCCTTCTCCTGATTGCTCATTGCCATCTTCGGTTCCATCTCCCGGTTCTTGAGTTCCTGGATTCTCTTCAGCAAGGAAAGTGATGGTACTGGATTTGTAATCAAATCCATCCGTGCCCTGGGCTGTCACCTTCAACTTGACTTCATCGAAGTTAGCCAGTGTCGCTCCCGTTTCTGGATTGACCGCAACAAATGATTGTCCTGTTCGAATTGTAGATGAATCGATGGGGACTTCGCCTCGTTCCCAACAAATACCACTCTGAGTATTGCAAATCTCCCAAGTTGCAACGATATTGCTTAGTTCGATGTCACTGAGTTGAACGACAAAGAAGTTTGGACTCGTTCCGAAGTACATGTCAGTAACTGCAACGTCGATGTCGCCATTACTTCCATCGATGCTCCATGTCAATGGCATGCTATCTACAACCGTGATGGCCATGTTCCATAGACCAGTATCACCATCAGAGTCTGATGCTGACAACTGGATGAAGTACTGACCTGGTGTTGTATAGGTTGCAGTGAGCATACCTGAAATCGGATTGTACTGAACCATTCCATCATTGGATGTGACAGTAGCCCAAATCTCGGCATCGTCACCATCTACATCCGTCAAACGGGGTGAGAGGTCTACTTCGAGTGTATTGTCAACTTGGACAACCATGTTTTCAAGTCCAGTTGAATCAAATCGTGGAGCATCGTTGATGTTCTGAACATGCACGTGAATCGGTGTTTCACTGTACTGACCATCTGAGTCTGTAGCTCGTACGGTCACAACAACACTTCCGTGTGCATCATCATCGATTGCAGAAAGCGAAAGTGTGTTACTTCCACCAAAGAAATCTGCATTCAATACATTTGAGGGCTCAACGGATACAATAGCGAGAGAGAGTGATGATACGCTCGTCGGGTTGCCATTGCTATCCGAGTCGGTCAGATATTGCCCAAGGCTTACCTGTGAAGAGCCNCCTTCATCNTANGATANTGAAGGAATGCTTTGCCATCTNGGCTGNCCATTTTCAATGACACTAAACATCAGAGTNCCNGTATTCGTATCTTCNCCATCGTTGATGGTAATGCCAATTCCTTGTGGCGCAGGGCTGCCTGTGCTGTCAAGTTGGATGCTGGGGAAGTTTACCTCAACTTCACCNGCAGAGGCGTGCCATGCAACNAAACGATCATCNTCGACTGTAGGTGTGATGACNAGNGATGACAANTCGGTTTCTGCATCACAAACCAGNCCTGCCAATGAGACACGCTCATTGGTCTGAACCTTGACTGTTGGAAGTCCTGGGAATGCTGGGCAATCACCAGGTGCAGTATCTGGATTGTTCGGATCGACTACNACAGGTAGACCATTCATCAAACTGAATGCGTCCTGNGCCATCGACCAGTCACTTGTTTGTCCNCGTGAGTCAACAAGTCTNGCNCGAACATCGTAGTCACCACTCGNNGCCGTTTGAATNGGNTCGATTGTAAACACGTATCGAGCTGATGGNGTTCCAGGTGCAGTAATCGCTGTTGGAGCAATGACCCAGTCAGAAGTCCATACGTTGGAACCTGATAGAGANGTTTCAAGCTCTGGGGTCATGGTCGCTAGTGTGTCGACTGCGTCACGAGCGTTTCCGGAGACATCGAAGTCCAAGGTGCCNCCACGAGCAATGTTGATCTGACCATCCGCAACAGGTGTGTCTGTGGATGGAGNNTAATCATGACTCATCCAGACATTCATCATGTTGTTGCCAACGGGATCATTTTCACCAGTAGTTCCAGTCATCTTGAATCTGAACGACTCAAGGCCGTTTGGACTCATGGCAATCGACGAAGTGTCAAATTGTGTACTGATGGATTGTGATTGTCCAACATTCAGGCTATTCAAAGAAACAGACTGCCCGATTGGGTTTTGGGTAGCTCCATCNACATGGTAGAATTGAAGAGAACCACCGGATGAATAATCCTCAGTTCCTGTGTTNCGAACAGTTGCATCTAGACTGAGCATATCACCAGTTAGGAATCCNTCATATGATGCATCATCGTTGGTGATTGTCATGGATGTGACAGACAAATCCATTGGGTTCATGTTTGAATCTGCTGCAGCGAAAACATTGTTCCAAGTGGTGTGTGAACCATCCATCAAAGCGGCCACTGTTAGGAAGTTGTCCTGAGCTGTGTTTCCGCCACCAGCACGTACGGTATTGATCGGGACGGACCATGACTTGCTCACTGAGTTGCCTGAGGAAATGGTGAATGTTTCAAATCCGCTGCTACCTGAGTTCAGCAACCACTTCTTCCAGACGTGATGAGGGTGCTTGGTGGAATCCGCACTGTAGGATTCCGGAGATACCTCTTCAGTCACTGCAGCGTACAGGTACACTGTCTGTGAAGAAGAACTGGTGGTTGAGGCCGTGATGGTGATATCCATGTTGGCTCCATTGGGAGCCTGGGCGACGGAAAGTTCGTAATCAGCAGCATTGGAATCCATGCCACCACCATTGGTGAAATAGCTGTCATAATTCTGACCACCAACGGTGTAGTANGTCCCGTCAAACGCATCACCGAAGGTAGCAACTGGAATCCCACCNGTGTAACCATCTGCGCTTGAGATGTGATTGCGTCGGTTGATTGGACTGTCACTGGGCCAGCCNGAACTGGATGATTCCCAAAACGACACNTATGTGAATTCATCACCATTGCTACCACTTAGTGAGTGAAGGTTCGTTGATGCAGTAATGCAGGGNCCACACCAATATGCACCCATGTACTCAGCGAATACTGAGTGGCCGGGACTTGTGGCGTATTGAGGTTCAACCAAAGTCAGAGCCTCTGGTGATTCATTCTGATTTTCTTGGTTATCGACTAGACCACTCAGAGACATCAAAATCATGATGGTTGTCAAAAACAGTGCGTTAACAAAGCGCGTGCTCATNTCTCCTCCTATAGGAGGAGCGTTATTAATTGACTGGTGCGATGATTTTACCGCTTCATGACCACAAATCGAGGACCTGCTTTTCNCCTGCAACGATAGCGATTGGTTCAATACCGACCGATATACCGAACAACTGAGGCGATAGTGTGGAAGATGGCGACTATCGAAGNGCGCTTCCGGACCCCGATGAAGGGGAAACCCAAGAATGGCGTGATTCCATTCTTTCTGTCGAGGAAAATTTTGGCCCTGGGCGCGCCCGCCAATTGCTGCAAGAAACTGTCTCGGCCGCTAGCGAAATTGGTGTGCCTGTAGGTGAATTAACCAACACAGCGTACGTCAATAGTATTCACCCTGATGACCAACCCTCGTACCCTGGTAATTTGCAAATGGAACAACGAATTCAAGATGTGATTCGATGGAATGCGATGATGATGGTTACCCGCGGTAACAAGTATTTCGAGGGGATCGGTGGACACATTTCGACTTACGCAAGTACATCTCATCTGTGGGAGGTTGGATTGAATCACTTCTTCCGAGGAAAGGATGGAGATGGCAATGGAGATCATGTCTACTGGCAAGGTCATGCAAGTCCCGGCCTGTACGCACGGGCTTGGATGGAAGGTCGAATGAATGAACAAAGGATGGAACATTTCCGTCAAGAAGCGTTTACTGAAGGGTTGTCGTCATATCCCCATCCCCGTCTGATGCCCGACTATTGGGAATACCCATCTGTGAGCATGGGATTGGGGGCGATGACTGCGATTCGTCAAGCGAGATTCAATCGCTATCTCCACAATCGAGGTTTGGTAGATACTTCTGAAACTACAACTTGGTACTTCATGGGAGATGGCGAGTCTGATGAGCCGGAATCGCTCTCAGAATTGACCCTTGCTTCTCGAGAAAATTTGGACAATATCGTTATGGTTGTCAACTGTAATTTGCAGCGTTTGGATGGCCCCGTGAGAGGCAATAGCAAGATTGTACAAGAATTGGCTGCGAGATTTACCGGGGCGGGATGGAATGTCATCAAGTGCTTGTGGGGTTCAAAGTGGGATGCTTTGTTTGCTAAGGACCGAAAGGGTCTCTTGGCTGCACGCCTGGAAGCCTTGGCGGATGGTGATGAGCAACGCATCATGACCGATGAAGGTTCAGTGATTCGATCTGAATTGTTCAACACACCCGAATTGGCTGAATTGGTCGCGGATTTATCCGATTCAGATTTGGAAGATTTAGCCAGCAATGTGGGTGGCCATGACCCGGTGAAGATCTATGCTGCATATACGGCTGCTCGCTCACACAAGGGACGNCCGAGTGTAATTCTCGCTCGAACCATCAAGGGATGGGGGCTTGGACCCTCATTTGCNGGTAGAAATTCGACGCATGGCAAAAAGAAAGCGGACCAATCNGTTTTGCAATTTATGCGGGATGATTTGGGTCTCACATTTACGGATACACAGTTGGAAAAATTGCCCTACCTACAACCCGCTAACTTCCCTGAAGAAGTCGAATATTTGCTCGAGAAACGAAATCAATTGGGNGGATTTGTCCCCGAACGTCGTGATGCACCGGTTGATTTGGAACTCCCGAGTGCTGAGGCCTATGCTGAGTTTGATGATGGAACCAAGGGCAAACTCGAAGTNAGTACGACAATGGTATTNGTACGCCTGATGCGGAGCCTCATGAAAGCCGGTGGATTTGGCGAGAGAGTCGTCCCAATTGTACCCGATGAAGCTCGAACGTTTGGTATGGACCCGCTATTCAGTGAATTTGGAATATATGCCCCTGAAGGGCAATTGTACAAACCTGTTGATCATTCTGTGTTGATGAAATACAAAGAGAGTCAATCAGGGCAGATCCTNGAAGAAGGAATCAATGAAGCTGGTGCGATGTCTACTTTTATCGCCAGTGGAACATCGTACTCTACACAGCTTTGTCCAACCATACCGTTCTACATCTATTACTCAATGTTTGGATTCCAGCGTGTCGCTGACCTCATCTGGTCGGCGGCCGATAGTCGTGCTAGAGGATTCTTGATTGGAGCGACTGCAGGTCGTACTACGCTTAATGGTGAGGGGNTACAGCACCAAGATGGTCACTCCCATCTGATGGCAGTNACGAATCCTGCCGTGCGTGCGTGGGACCCNGCTTACGCTTACGAATTAGCAACGATTATCAAACATGGAATTGAGGAAATGTGTGATGTTGAGAACGATGTCATCCACTACATTACNGTCTACAATGAAAACCATCCAATGCCACCCAAACCCGACAANGTCGACGAAGGTATCCTTCGCGGNCTGTACCGAATCNACACAAGCAAAGATGCGAAAGTTCGGTTACTCGGTTCGGGGCCAATCATGTTGCAAGTTCATCGTGCCGCAGAACTGCTATCAAACTGGAATGTAGATTGTGAAATATGGTCGGTGACATCGTATGGTGAACTGCGTCGCGAAGCCGCTGAAGCTACTCGATGGAATCGGTTGCACCCCGGTGACAAGCAGAAATCCTCCTGGGTTGCTGATCATTTGGATGAAAGTGTGGGAACAACCGTTGCAGTCAGTGACAACATGATGGCCGTACCCGAATTGATTCGTCAATGGGTGGGTGGAGACTATGTGGTCTTGGGNACGGATGGTTTTGGCAGGTCCGATACCCGTGAGGCATTGAGAAGATTCTTCGAAATTGATGCAGAGCATGTCGCGCTTGCNNCATTGTCTTCATTGGTNCAACGTGGAGAAATTTCCAAAGAGATTTACAANGAAGCTGTAGAAACGTTTGGTATCTCATTCGATCGCGAAGATATCACTTCGATTTAGAGAGCGGNGGGNTCCATTTTCCGGACTTGCGCCCATGATCTAAAATGTGCCAATACAATGTAGTCACTTCAGTGGTTTCCGGGTCATTGGAAATTTGCTTTGAATGGCGCNTCCAAGCACCATTTGACAAAAATGCGAACGGAAATATTCGCAGAGCTGGACCACAGGCAGGACCTAGAATTGTTGTCAACCAAGGTCGCTCAATGACNCCGCACTGCTCCATGGATTGGATGACTCGATTCCAATGCCCCCCCATTTTCCGAATCACCCATCTTGAGGGATTNACGGATGAGTCAAGCCGGAATCCTGCAGCNGCAAGTGGGGCCGCCATCCAAGATGCAACATAACCACCAGGTGCTCGGAACCATGGGCGCCAAGATTTCCCTGCGAAAGATGAAATTCGGTTTCTTGNCGCAATGAGCATTTCAGAAAATCCCTGATGATCCTGGGGCCATGCTGACCAGCAACGGTGACCCCAACCATGGCAAGCAAACAACACATTCGGCATCTGTAACAATACTTGCAACCGCTTGGTGAATTCCAGACAATCAAGTTGCTCTGCAATGAGAAAAATAGTTACATCCGGTCCATCTTTGATCCACTTGATGAAGGCATCCGTGGCATCCAGGAGTTCACGACTGGCAGCATAGCCCTCGGTTTTCCATGTGGGCATTGGATTCGATGAACGGTGCGGATGGCCACGATTGGAAGGCAGGTGAATCAGGTCATCTGAATCAACACTTAGCCAAGCACTCATTCTGTAACCTCCAATGGAATTCGAGGGATCAACCAACAAAGATGAGCGATAAGTTGGCCCGATACTTCAACCACCACTTTTTGTTTCATTCTGTGCCCATTCCAACGTCCAATCGCGGATTCTGCCGTATGGGTGCCCGCTATATTTTCAGGATCAACATGAATCTCTACAGAGGTCAACCCACCTCTACCAATCCAATCTAGAACTGAATCGATAGAACGACTGGCGATACCTTTCCTTTGCATTGGTGTTTGAATCCAGTATCCAAGGTTCCAGTGACCCTGGGTCAAATTGGGTGTATAATCGAGAGCGATGAGTCCAGAAAATTGTCCATGGAAATATACGGCCCAATGATACGACAAACCGCCTGCTCCGTATTTCGACACATCGCTGAGGTACTCGTTCAATTGACTGGGGATGGGTTCATTCATTTCCAACCATGGCATGGCTTGAAATGCTTCATTTCCACTGACACTAATGCCATGGATAATCTCTTTTTTGTGGATGGTTGAGACTGGAGTCAATCGCAAATCGTCATCGCATTGGATGTCAGCAATTGGTCGCACGTACCACCCATTTGCTGACGTGGTTTATGCCTTAGGAAAGCAGATGTTGGACTGCTTTGGCAACATCAGGTGAATCTGGATGCTGTGTTCTCGCCGCTTCAATCATACGCCGCATAGCGTCATCTTGGCCGAATTTCTTCAGAAGTACTCCGATGTGGAATATGAGGTCGATTCGACCTCCTAAATGGGGACCTAGTGAGACTAGAGTGCGTTTAGATTCATCGATATTACCTGCCTTGGCAGATTCCATTGCATCTCTTAGCATCTTTCGAATGGTGGAATCATCCCACTCTTCAGATTGTGGCCACGGCCAAATTCCAGCCTGTTGGGGAATCGGTGCTGTTGAGGTGGGGATGGTGGGGATTGCAGGTACATCTGGAATGGCAGGGATTTCGGGAATTGCAGGTACTGCAGGTGTCAATGGAATTGTCGGAACTGCTGGAACTGACGGTGATGGAGTGGGTTTTGCCACAGGTTCAGATAGAACTGCTGGTGCTGGAGCCGCAACTGATTCCGAGGGTGATGCTAGAGATGAAGGGAGAGATGGAGTATTCGGCTCAGAAGCCTGAACATCAGATTCATCTGGAATGGAAGAAGCTGAAGATACTGGCTCAATATCAGCACTCTCCGTCATCTCTACCAATTTGACAACCGGTGTGTTGTATTCTTCCTCGACAAATTCCAGATTGGGGCCATCGCCTGTATCAAATTTTGTCACATTCTTTGGTGCATCAGCTGCAGTCAGAACATAGTCCTCTTCAGACGCCTCGGGCGTCTCGCCTTTGACTCGGGCTACCTGCTGAGGTGCATCGAATTGGTGTTCCATGGAAATGGATTGATCGACTTCAACCATCCCTTCTTCGTCATATGGTGAAACATCCACTGTCATGTCATCCATCGAAAATGAATGGCTGGTCCAATCAACCAGAGGAGTGTCTTCGTCTAATTCCTCATCCTCATCTAAGAGTGAATCGAATAAATCACTGCTTTCTTTGTCGGTCACTTCGGAAACTGTTTGACGATGGGCTGCTACAGTGAATTCGTAGTAACAACGCGTGCACGAAGGTGCGTCCTCTTCATTCAGTAACTGGCACAAGGGGCACACTTGGCCTTCTTCCTGTTTCTTCTTACGGAAGCCGAACAGTGTCCCACCCAATACAAGGGCGTTCTCAGTTTAGGTTTAAGATTCGCGACTCCACGGTTGGAGATTGTGTCATTCTAAATTTGGCCCCATAGGGCCAATCAACAGTGAAAGGTTCCAAATGCAGTCCCACATCTGGTCGAGACATGGCCGATAAGAAAGGTAAGGTTCGGCGTATGAAACGCGGACCTCCTGCCGGTTCCAAGGTTGCCGAAAGTGATGGAGAAGATCACGATGGATTGTCATTTCCTCGATCTCAAGACCATTTTGAGAGATTTACCAATCTAATCCGATGGGAACTTGAAGATGAAATGGAATCTGTCGAAGATCGGTTACGTAAATGGAGTCGTAGTCGTTTGGTTGAAAACGGTGTGACTCTGTTTGATTTAGAGGGGCGAAATGATGGGTGGTTGTTTGGTGAACGAATTGTCAAGTTGTTCACCCGAGGAGAGGCATTGCCACGGCATCGTTTTCGGCAAGGAGACATGGTGACTCTTTCAAGAAAAAATCCTCTTAAAGAAAACACAATTGAAGGTACAGTATTATCTCGCTCAAGAAAGTTCATTCGAATCGTCGTTTACGAACAACCAGCGAAAATTCGTCAAGATACATGGCGGTTAGATCGAGGTGCGAATCGTGTCGCGCATGATCGGATGGCTGCCGCTTTAGAAGCACTATTTTCAGAAGAGAGTGCAACCGCTTTACGTGAGTTGATTTTTGGTCAAGTTAGGGATATGGAAAACAGCGCTTCTCGACCTGCAAATCTCGGTGGAATACAGAAACGATTGATGGCGCAATCAGAACATACGGGCATGTTGAACTCAAGTCAATCTGAAGCGTTTGCAAAGGCAATGGAATGTCGACTCTCACTCATTCAGGGACCACCAGGGACTGGGAAGACACACACAGCAGTACGAATTCTTGCAGCTTGGGCGCGGAATGGGGCTGGACCGATTCTAGCAGTTGCAGATTCAAACGTAGCCGTTGATAATCTCTTGGAGGGATTGCTGGAATTGGGTGTCAAAGCAATCCGATTAGGGCAACCCGTGAAAGTTCGAGAGTCATTGAGAGAGTCGACCATGGCTGCCCAAATGGAGGAACATCATCTGAGAGAAGATGTTGACACCCTCATCGGTTTGAATGAAGATGCAAGTCGTCGTTTGCCCTCACTCAAAGGAAAAGAGAAAGGACTCGCCCACCGGGATATCAAGAGAGGTTGGAAGGAAGTTCGACGCATTGAAAATCAAATGCGAGATGACATTCTTGAGCACGCTCAAGTCATTTGTGCAACGTGTGTGGGTGCGGGTGATTTACTGCTCGAGTCACGTCGATTTCCTCTTGTATTGTTGGATGAAGCGACTCAAGCAACAGAACCGGCATCGTTGATTCCACTGACAAAAGGTGCTAGACATGTGGTGTTGGTTGGCGATCATCAACAATTACCTCCAACTGTGATTTCTAAGCGTGCTGAGGATGAGGGATTGGCTCAATCACTGTTTGAACGTCTCAATTTACTTGGAGCACCGACCACGATGTTGACTACTCAGTACCGAATGCATCCCGCCATTCGTGAATGGCCCAGTGAACGATTCTATCATGGTAGGCTGGAAGATGGAATTAACGCTGAGGAGCGGAGCGCTCCTGCTGGATTTGTTTGGCCAAATTGGGATGCGCCCGTGGCATTTGTTCCGGTTGAAGGTGTCGAAGATACCAGTGCAGATGGGGCTTCAAAGCAAAACATGGATGAAGCCGCATTGGCAATCCGTGTGGTCGATATGTTGCTATCTGGTGGTGACCTTACACCTTCTGACATTGGTGTGGTAACTCCATACAGTGGACAGGTTAGGTTGTTGAATGATCTGTTTGAAAATGCTGGTGGAAGAGAAGAACAAGAGCGATATCATGGGCTTGAGATCAAAACAGTGGATGGGTATCAGGGTCGAGAAAAAGAAGTCATTGTACTGTCCGCAGTTCGAGCGAATGATGCAGGTGAAATTGGATTCTTGAAGGACCGAAGGCGATTGAATGTCGCCATTACAAGGGCCCGTCGTGGTTTGATTTTGCTCGGCAATCCCAGGACATTACGTCACGATTCGAATTGGGCGTCTTGGTGTGATTGGGCTGCAGAACGTGGACTTGAAGCGTATCATGTACTCCATATGTAAGATAAGGCTCATGCATGCCGCAGAAAGTGAGGGGAGCCGATGGATCACGATAGCCCAATCTCAGTATATGGAAAAGGTCCGACGTTGGCCAAAATTGCCGTACAGGAACAAGAAGGTCATTGGCCGGTCCCTGAAGGGACGATTCTTGCACCGTTGTGGAAACGCATTTCAGCCTATGTACTCGATTCTGCAGTAGTGATGGGTGTGCTGGTAATTTTAACAGGTTCATGGGTGGCATACGCATGGAACTTCGGTGCCCTCATGAGTTCACAATGGTACTTTGTACTCATCAACTGGTTGTTGGTTTTTCAGATGAATTATCTCTACCACAAATACACTGTCAGTAGCATCGGGCGTTCTTTAGGACAAAGATGGTTAGGTTTGGCTGTAGTCAGGGAAGATGGTGAGCCGCTCCAGAGAACCGATTGTGGGCGGCGTGCCTTCTCAAAATTACGCTATCTCCTCCCCTTATTGAACCTGTATTTCCTCTACAAGGATGGGATGTTTATTCGGAAACGTCACACGCATCAATCCAGTATTGATTTGGCTTGCGCAAGCATCGTTGTTGTCGCCAATTCACTCCCACCAGCAAAGCGAAGTCATCTGCGCTGAATATAGCGGCATTCAAGTATCGGCATCATGTCGATGATTCATGGCGCAGCAATCGGCATCCGCAAATGGTGTGACGATTGCACTGTGGTCAGTTGTTGAAGAAATTGATGATGATGACGAAGATGTCTTGGAAGTCACCATCGAGATTTTGAATGAATCTGCCCGAGATTTGTGGGATTTAAACGGTAATATTCGAGACATGGATGGGACCCATGCGGTCGCTAGAGCAAAACCCTCGAGAATTGAAGCCAGTGGGGATGATTTTCTGTCATTTTGGGTCCCTTCCAATACGGCTGCATGGTTGTTCAAGATGACCTACAATACCGATACTGGATCAGGTAATTTGGAATTGGGACCGTTTACCAACGAACTGCGTATTGATGCGAAACCAAGAACAGAAAAACCGAAGATCTCCCAAGCACAAATCCACTCTTCAGTTGAATCAAATGCTGGTGATCCTTTCGCTGCAGCCTTTGGTGCTGCGATGGATGGTTTTGGTGAAACAGAGGAAGACACAGCGCTTGCTGCCGAGGTCAGTTCAGATGATCCGATGCAAGCCGCCTTTGCGGGAGGTTTGCTGGAGTCGCAGCAAGTGATGTCGGCTTCTGTTCCCCCATCTAGTCCCGCCATGATGTCAACAACTGAACCTACAATTACGCCCCCATCTACACCTCAGTCCGCACCTCCGGCAAGCGCATTCTCTGCACCTCCTACTGCACCACCTACTGGGCCACCTACTGGACCTCCTTCCGGACCACCCACTGGGCCTCCTTCTGGGCCTCCTTCCGGACCACCCACTGGGCCTCCTTCTGGGCCACCTGGGGCACCCCCTGGACCTCCACCAAAATCTGCTGGACCGCCTGGGCCACCTCCAAGTTGAGATGGTATCATGATGGGAGATGAACTCAATCGGCGACAGCGAAAATATCGTGCCCATTGGCGAGCATATGCAATCATCAAACGATTGCGCTGGGTGACCTTGGTGCTCGGTCCATTTCCGATTATTTGGGACAATGTCTTGGCACCAGCATTGGCCAAATTTGGACTTCCTGACATCGTGACAATGGAGGACTTGGCACAAGCGAT
>NZXM01000041.1 GCA_002701965.1 Methanobacteriota archaeon
ACCAATCGCTCAGTTTCGTCGCTAAGACGATCTTCCAACTGTCGAATACGCAGCTCAGGAGTGACTGTTCCGGAATCACCATCAGTGTCAGACATTGTATCCCTCGGGACATCGCACCGATTGCCCTGTCTTATAACCCGCTCCCCAAAGAGCGTAGAAAGTTGGGAACACTACGTGTTCCCGAAAAATATCCATCAGGCATTCAGTGAAGCGATGGCTGCTGCGAGACAAGTTGTCACGGCTTTTGTCGCAGGAATATGCAATTTTTCGTCCGGTCCATGTGCATTTCCTCCGGGTCCAAGGCTTCCAGTTACGAGGAAGTCGGCTTCCGGATATTTCTCTTGCATCATGGCAAGGAATGGAATGGTGCCACCCTCAAAGAATACCTGCATCGGATTGCCAAATGTCGCCAGACTTGCTTCATTCAATGCGTCACGGAAGGATGTGCTCATTGTGGGAGCTGAGAACCCATTTGCGGCGGCATCCGTTGTGAAGGACACGTGAGCTCCGTGGGGTGCGTCAGCCTCCAGCACAGATACCATGGCAGCCTGTGCAGAATCGGCATCGACACCCGGGGGAATTCGCATGCTGAGTTTGAGTGATGTATGCGTCCTCAAGACATTGCCCGCATCTTTCAATGATGGCATCCCATCGACTCCTGTGACGGATAAAGATGGACGCCAGTTCCCGGAAAGAATGATTTCTGATAGGCCTGGAGTTTGGGGTTCAACCCCATCCAATGTGGGGAAATCTGTCCAAACATTTTCGCCGAGAACTTCAGCAATCCCTTGGGCTTCATTTTCAACATCTTCTGAAATCTCTATACTCAATTCAGGTAGCAAAATTTGACCTGTCTCTTGGTCCTCAATTCGACTGATAATCGAGCGGGCGATTCGGAACGAAGAAGGAATGATTCCACCCGCCATTCCCGAATGTACACCTTCTTTGCTCACACCCACTTTGAGTGTTCCACCAATCAACCCTCGCAGGCTTGTAGTCACCCACAATCGCTCATAATCGCCTGCGCCTGAATCCATGACAACTACCAGATCCGGTGTACCAAGAAGTTCTGAGAGTTCATCCAAGTATGCTGGCAAATCGAACGAGCCTGATTCCTCACATGTTTCGATAAGGAATGTGGCCTTAGGGTGAGGAATATTGTGCTGCTGTAGCGCTAAAATTGACAGGATACTGAGATACCCACCGTATCCATCATCCACACTGCCTCGGCCATAGAGCCAGGGGTCTTCTCTGACGGGAATCCATGGGCCTTTTCCTTCAGACCATCCTGTGAACGGTGGTTGCTTGTCAAGGTGGCTGTAGAATAGGACCTCACCCTCGCCTGTGCCTTCAATGGACACGGTCAAAACAGGTGTTCTGCCCTCGATTCGATGGACATTACAAGACATTCCTTCCATGGGCAGTGTGCCCAACCAGCCGAGAAAGAGATTAATGGTGTCATCGAGATATCCATTGGCATCCCAATCATCATCAAACGCCGGAGACAATGCTGGGATTTCGATGAAATTTGCCAGACTTTCCAGCGCATGTGATTCCCATTGTTCGTCAACCCAAGCATGAAGCGTCCCGAGGTCAATACTCGCCATGGTTGTGCGAGTTCGATTGGAGGCAAAAGTACTGCTCTCATGCAGACTCAGTCTCATTAGTCGAGAATAACCGTATGTTGGATAAATCTAGGGGGCAATCACAATCCTGCTTTATGTCCCCTTCTAAGGACAACATCGCTAAAGTTTCCAATAGTGATTCAAGATCCTCAAGAGCAGTTTGTTGTTCTGATTCAGTCATGACAATCATACGGCCAGTTGTTGCGCAAAGAATGGCCGGAGGAAGAACCAATCGATGAGGGATATCAAGACGTTTTCTAGCCTCTTCTTGGTGGATTAAAGCCAACGTGTACAGGGCCAACTGCATCCTATATTCGTCGAGCATGTCTTGCTCGGCAGGATGGCGACTTTCACCTTCAGCCTCTAGCAATGGATGTGGCCAACCCGCATACAAATGCGCGGCTCCTGTGGTCTTCAAATCAACCGCTCGAATAGCCCCCTTACCATCCTCCATCTTCGTACACAGAACGAGGTCTGTAATCCCAGATACTGAGAACATGAATTGTTCGACATGAGCGATGGGGTGTGGACCATGTGGTGTCCAAGTGTGCTCATCTGCATTCATTTCAACAGGAATTTGCAAACTAAATGGCCATTCTGTACGCAATCCCTCCACCAATTCTCCATTCCATGGATCGCCAGAAGTCAGAGTACCTAGCGGACCTTTTTTCACCGCCATTGACATTTGTTTCAACAGTGATTTCAGAGCATCTTCATCTGCATCGGGAGGCATTAATTCCTTGAGTACCGATTGAATCACATTCTCATCTGCAAGTAAATCAGGGCTTTTCTGTGTCCATTGGGAAGGCAATGGTGTACTCAATTCAAATTTGATCTCAGGTGTTTCCAGACCTATTTCCACGACTCGGTGGAAAATCGTACCAATCACATTGGCCGTTGGTAGCCCAATCTTCTCGGATGCGGATGGTGGCGATGTGCCAACATGAGTTTGGATTTCACTTGGAGATATTCCCAATTTCAGTAATTGCAAATAACAACGTGGACAAGCGGACGCTTTGTCCAGTTGATGGGGTGAAATTTTACAGCATCGGGTTCGTGATGCTGCTTGTTCTCGAATCGCTGGAGACACTTCTTCATGGGCTATTCCAGCAGCTTCATNCAATTTTGACATACGAACCAANGGGCTGATGTTCTGCGTGTTTTCAACTAGTTCAGATTCGCGGCTGTGGATNGCGAATGGTAACAATTGAGGNGTNATGATATGNCGACCATNCTCATCTGGTTGCCAACCCAATGCATCAAACCACATGTGTCCAAATGTCGGCATTGGGANAGAGCGGGGTTTGATGGAAACTGTATTCCCCAAATGAATCGAATCATTCGGACCACCAGCAAGGATTAGCAAATCCTTGACTCGAGTACAAGCGACNTAGAACAGACGTCTGGCCTCTGCCTGGATTTGTGCTTCTTGTAGTGTTCTGGCCAGTGTCCAAATTCCACTATCCAAGTTTGAATGAGATTTCCATGGTCTTGGGTTGGAAGCAAACAAACTCGGAGTTGCGATAACTCGCTGACGAAGATCATGGCTGATATTTCCTTGACCTTCACTGAACAGTCCCCCGACAATCACACACTTTCGCTGCAAACCCTTTGATCCATGGATGGTCATAATTTGAACAGAATCTGAACTGGATTGCCCCGCTGAAGTCAGGTCATTTCCGGCTACATCAGCGAGATGAGAAATTCGATCTGCAAGGAGAATTGGATCGCCGCCCACCTCAAGAGATTGTGTTTCNACGAGATGAAGNAATTGTTCNGCATCATTNCGNTCTGATGGNCGAGGGTGGGCAATGAGCAAATCACTGTGATTCAATGTATCACTAAGGGTTTCAATCACTGAACCATGTTGAGATGATGTGTGCCAATTTTCGACCAAAGCACGATGCGGCCCCTCATTCAGATATGTTGTAAGCCTCACAATCAAGTTCTCACCCGACTTTGCTCCAAGAAGGAATGACTGCAATTCACCATCATTCAAACCAACTAGACTGGAGCGAGCTACTGTTGCAGCAGCATGACGACTTGTGGGGCGAGCAAGCCACTGTATGAGTCCTAGAAGGGGACGGATGACTGGACGAAGAAGCAAACCACCTTCTTTGTCTGCTGTTGCAGGTATTCCTGCCACTTCTAATCTTGCCATCAAGTCACCAAGGTTAGTTCGACTGGGCAACAATACGAGGATATCGCCTGGTGAGAGAGGTGCTTGCTCAGGCTGAATTTCTTCACCTACTCGGGTCACTTTTCCGTCAATCAATGCACGAATTCGGGCGGTGATGAGGGCATTCTCCATTTCGCTGGAAGTTCCTGAACTGAAGGGGTCTAGTGGATTGGTCAATTCTGGGTCTGGGTGTCCTGAATTCGGTACACTTGCTGGCAACAACCACTCAAATCGACCTTCNGCTTTCGCCCTAGCGGGAATCANTGCTTGGGGNCGGGCATACCAATCACCAGGGAATCGGTCATGGNTCGGTGAAAAGAGGTCTTCCCACCACTCATTCATACGATTGAGGAGCCCTGCNGCAGTNCGATAATTGACNACCAATTCAACATGTCCTTGAGAACGGGCGAGGGAGTCAACAGCCGAGTTGCTACCCTCTTCGGGTTCATCAAAACGGACCCATGCAGCTTCGGCTTTGCTTCTAGATTCTGGTAAGTCAGCAGCGGTTGCAAATCCNCCATCCGCACTGTACCGTGGGTCTCGAGCCGCGTTTTGACGGCGAAGCTCAGGACTTCGTGTCAAGGCTGCTATACTGTGTAATTCATGTGTGTTGATGTCTCGTAATGCGTTTCCAAAGTCGACGAAACCGGAAACTTGTGCCTGTCTAAAGGCGTAAATGCTCTGCTTTCGATCCCCAACACAACAGATGGTTGGTTGCCAAGGGCTATCAGGGACTGGATNATTTTCTGGAAGAGTTCTCGGTCCCCAAAGCCGACCTAGAAGACGCCATTGTTGAGCAGAGTTGTCTTGAGCTTCATCNATGATAAATGCTCGATAACGCGCACGGATACTTCTTAGCCGAGAATATCGNGTTTGCAAGTCCAAATGCAANCTCTTTGCCTCTGCAGCGTTCAATCCACCAGATTCAGGATTCTCAACAAACCCTTCTAGCATTGAAAGGGCCTCTAAAATATGGTCATCTCGCCACGATTCTTCCGGTAATTCATCCAATAATCGTACAACTTCGAGTGGATATTCAGCACGCATGATTCGGGGGCATCGAGCCAGTAGTAAATCAGCGGCCAATGAGGAGATATCGTCGAATTCATGGACACTTTGNCGGACTTTGAGTTCGTGAAGGATATCGAGTAGAGAACGATGACAAAGNANCATATCCTGGAAATGACTGGCTTCTTCAGTAATACCAATGGCCAACTTTTCATCTGGAGGTGAATGAGGNAATGGGGATTGAATTCGATTCGGTTGGAGAGCTTGAACGTACGGCATGTGTGGAATGGAATACGTTGAATCATCTAGGAGATAAAGCGCTCTGGCCAANGCACGCAACGAGCGCCCTTGCGNACTATTCCAGATGTCAGCGATGTTTGAGCCCAAGTCTTTGGCCAATTGTTTTGCATTGGCATCGGATACAGAGCCCCAAGTTGCAATTCCACGTGGCCAATCTGCAGAGCTTGACAGGTTTCCACTACCAAACGCGCTCACCTTTGATTTTTGATGAGAGGAAGTTGTGCAGGTGACCATACAAAGTCCATGCAACCACAACCATCGCTCCCATCGGGTTGCGGGCGGACCAACATCAACCATATCGACCAATGTCTGGAAGCGNGTCCCNCCAACCAATGCACTCGCAACATTGAGATCGTTTCCATGGGTTCTTGCGTGATTGACCCAATCCAAGCATGCTTGGTGAATTTGGTCTACAAAGGCGTCGAAATGATTGTCCGAAGGTGCGATGATAGATTCGATTATGCGACGGACATCGGATTCGTTGACCTTTCCTTGAGTTTCAAGCCGCCTCGCGACACTATCGACAAATATTCGATTCGAAAGNAATGAGGAAAGGACCGTCCTTACGTCCCTACGACTGCCGAACCGACGTGCTAGGCGATCTCTAGATTCAATGAGGAACGGGGCCCTTTCACCCGAAACCCCCGCTGCAACCGCATCTCCAGGAGAACGTAAGCGCCACAGGCCCTCAAGGGCCTGCTCGAGCAGTACATGTCGCTCGGCATCACTGATGATTTCATCCGTCGGTCTTTGAGATAAATCAGCCCTCCATGGTGCAATCAGGCGCGAGAAAAATGAGTCAATGGTACCGATAGGTGCGTCTTCAAGCATTGCAGTCAGTTGATCGATAAGTCCTTCATGAGTGACTCTCGAATCTCTTCGCTTGCCACCTGTGTCTCGAGTAGGACCCGGACGTAGGCGATTCAATTCTTCCCACAGTCTATGGCGCATCTCCTCAGCGGCCCGAGTTGTAAATGTGAGAACGACGACCTCACTTGGCAACAAACCCCGCCATTCAGCCAAATCCTCACGCTCTGACAAACCAATTCGCAATGAACCTGCAGAGAGCGCCAACGGTCGTGGCCCGGGAGGCAAAAGACGAGTCGCCCTTTGATCTACTGAGAGGTAATGCTCTATGGTTCGCCCAACAATGCTCTGTGTCTTTCCAGTACCTGCACCGGCATCCAATATCAGATGCATGTCGATGGCAAGAGCCAATCGCTGACCGACATTTAGCTCCATGATGTATCGCCTCCAACAATGGGTGCAAGACCGCAGGCTTCCTTGACTCGACACCATGTGCAAGTGCTTTCTTCTGGAGTGGCATGAACCAAACCGGAACTGGCAGCCTCGGCAACATCGAATGCCGTCGTTAAGCGTTCAAAAATCCAAGCACGGAATGGGTCACTTTCTGCATCGGAACCTTCCTCAGGCAAACGGTGAGTTTCGTGAGTATAGGTCGTCAAATCACCAATACCATTTTCGTCAAATAATTCTTCAAATGCCGGGCTGATTTCAATACTGTGGGTCGTCATATTACCCACCTCAGAAATACCTACACCAATGACAAGATCTCCGGGATGAGCGATTTCCCAACATCGGGCATAAAGTCCCAACTGCAATTCATCAAACAGGGCCTTTCGATGCCTCTCACCAAATTTTTGTTTTGAGGGGCCATCTACCGATTTAATGTCACGAATGAGAATCAAACGCTTCGGTTTCCACTCGGATGATGGATTCCAATCTAGTGGTGCGATGGATTCTTCGCCACCCTCCAAATCGGGATGGTGGATGACATCGACGCGATCGATGAAGCCGGTGAGAGACAATGTTCGTCCATCAGGGTGACTCACTTCCATTCGATTCAAAGACCACTCCAAGGAAATTGGAATTGAATTGTACAAATCCATCTCGGATTGCAGCATATTTCCAAGACGACCCGTGGGGGAAAGTGTACCCGAGTCTGTAGAGGCAAGCCAATCCAACCAATCTTGCTTTGAGAGGCCAATCAAGTCATATCGGCGTTGAGCTGCTGTTGCATCATCTCTCTCTAACCAAGGAGCATACTCAGCGACATAATCGAGAATATATCCAAACATATCCCCCATTGAGTGGCCACTAGTCGCCAACGCAGTCGCTCCCTCAGAAGGACGAACTTCACCTTCTTCCATGGAGAATACTTGCTCGAACAATCTCCCGAGTGAATTGTGTACAATATCTCCACGAATTCTCGCATCCAGGTCTTCCTCTTGTTGCTCCATTCGCCCTGCATTTAATCGACGCTCTAACCATCCTTGACGTGGACAAGCCTGCCATCTCTGCAACCGACTCGCTGACCAAGAACCCCGTAGGTGAACAGTCTCATCACAGTGACCATTCCTTTGGTCGAATATAGGGAGTTTTGTTTGCCTTGGGCGGAGGGGACGAGGGTCAATTGCAAGCAATTGTTTTCCCCCCAACTTGCCACCCATCACTGGCCAATGTTCTGCGTCTCGAGGTGGGGTTTCGCCCGGAGCACCTTTGGCTCCAGGGATGATTTTCAAATCACCAATGCTCGTGAACCGATCGTGCATATCCATGCCGATGTATTCGTTTCCAGATTGAACCTCTGTGGGTTGTCTTCGCAATCGATCTCTCATCAATTCTGAGTCCATTGGGACAGTAATTGCATGAGGATTCAAAGGAGGAGATTTTGGCAATTTGGATTTGAGTAAACTTTGGCCTGCTCTCTGTTTTTCATCACGGAAGCCTCGGCCAGAAATATCCAATTCAGCTCTGGTTGTACCTGCTTCTTCGACCATGTTCACGATACTAGGAAACCATGCAAGATGGTGGCCTCGTGTGCGGTCACTCGACGCGGTTGGCCAATCCTGCAGAAAGTCGGGAGTGGGTACATTTTCTGGCGTATCTGAACCTGAATAGGTGGCCAGCCATTCGGCGAGAGGGGTTGCGGGTTGACAATTCTCGTCAAGGCCAGTNGGGTCAACTAAAACCACGCTTGGAGATGCATGAACAAGATGGTGCAACGAGTGTCTTGCATCCCGTAGAGGGGAGTCGGCCCGTGCCAAATCTAGATCTTTACAATCAGCCTCACTCAACCAGGGCAATTTGTCAGCCCTTAGTGTCCAATTAGATGCTGTCAGATGAGTCAAAACGATGATCTCTGCAGATATACCAAGGCTCTCTGTTGGCGAAAGAATTCGAACATGATCGCTTGCATTGAATTTTTCAGGTGATGGAAGGTCTTCGATGAGACCTAGTAAACCTTCCACCCATTGAGAACCAAGCAATGAACGAGGGTGATTCAAGATGGATTGTGATGCCCTAAATTTGTCATGTTCTTCNATCAATAATTTCAATGGAGCCAGTTCTTGAATCATNGAGGATNGNTCAAGATGTGCCATCANTTGAATCAAACATTCATCACCNTCGGTTGGAGAAGCAGGAAGTGGCAAATTTTCTCCCGTATGACAACCAATCAACAAGTCAGGTTCCTCAATCAAAGCGCGCTCCCCTGATGACAGNAAGGGTGACAGGCGCCTCAGNAGGCACAATNCCCACCATTGCGTACACTCGGCCATCATTCCGGCCTCATCCGGGTCTTGCCAGGGAGCAGGATGGGCGGGTGATGCCAATGCATGCAACCATCGAGATAAGGCGCCATANCCNCCCAATATATGCCAGGAACGTGCCAANGATTCGATNCGCGTAGCGTCCATTTCTGGAACCCAATCNGGTTGAGTCGGGTGGATGTCTGTGTGCAACCAATCATCATTAAATCTCAAACTTCTCTGTGAACCGATACCTCGTAACCGTGACATCGACCATGCTTCTGAACCTATGCCGATGGATACGAGTTCGCCCAACCAATGAATCGATGAGGATGATTTGAGAGGGGATTGTGCAGCAGGTGGGCGCAATCCAATTTCTGTCAACGCGCGGTTCCATTGATCTAGACGGGCATCCTTGCATGGATCGATAATCGCCACTGTGGAATTTGACTTTGCTGATTCTGTCCAATCTCTCAACAATTCTACGGTTGCGGTAATATCCAAACCATTGGTTGGAACCAACAAACGGGTCACAGAATGCGAACAGGGAGTGGGGCTCCAAATTTCGTGAGAACGGAGCCAGCTCGGGCGAGTTTCATCTGTGTAGGGGTGAACATCCTCCAATATTGCTCCATGAAGTCCCAGCCGATGGTTTCCTATCGGTGCCTCACCGTGTTGACACAGTTGATGGATGTCTTTGAAACGATTGAGATTCAAGAGCATGCGTCGATCACTCTTGGACAAGGTTGGCAATTGATCCATCATGACGATGCCTGAAATACCTGTCAACGTGAACGGTGTGGATTCTACACGCTCTAATTCATCGACGAGTGTTTGCCTGTGAATCAATGGGTGCAGACCATTCAACTCACGCCCCATTCGCTTCAAGCAGTTGTAGAACCCTGCAAGCCCGGGACCATCCCAACTTCGCACATCCTCGATGTCAAAGGCCTGTGCTAATTTTGCCAGAGCCCTGGTTCGTCCTTCGCCCCATCGATGTTCGGGGGTTGGATGTAGTAGTGGGAAATCGCCACGCTTGGCAGCCAATTCACATTCTGTGTGTAACAAACGTTGACCCTTTGCATTGAGTGATAAGAGGCGAGGAAGACGTAAATCAGCATGCAATGATTTGCGAAGAGAAGAGAGTGTGTGGTGTCGGGAACGGTCGATTGGACCAATGTTTGCGGATTCAAGACGATGTAGAATTTCAGCCCTTGCCGCTTCTGAGGAATGGATGACAAGGATGGGTTCCAAGCTTGGGTCGACAACTTGATCGCTCAGTTGCTCAAACAACCAATCGGGAAACTGACCCGGTGGAATATGTTCCAGCGTCAGTGTAGGTTCCATGGCGATGCCTCTGTGAGCGTTGCAGGTTCTCACGGGGGTTCTTGAAGGATTGGACGGATTCAATCACGACGTCTCAATGCTGCAGCTCCCATTGCAATGAGTCCAAGTGGGGCTAGGAAGCCCGACAATAGACCCCCATCTTCATCTGCAGAATCGACGGTATCCGAATC
>NZXM01000005.1 GCA_002701965.1 Methanobacteriota archaeon
TGGCATACCAGTCTCGTTCCATACAGTAGTACAGCACAATGGCAAGAAGTGGTACAACCACACGACTCAAAATTTCAGTTCCGTACATGGTCGCGAAGAAACCACGTGTCAATTCACGGCCGCTGTTGGCAAAAATGTTCACCAATTTTGGCACATCATCTCGTTGTATTTGCAATCGCAAATTGAGCATGCCGTTGACTTTCGCACCGTCCGCGGTAGCCCCCTCCATTTTGACCAAGAGGTCAAATGGACCAGTCATGGCAAAAATGAGTTTATGGTCGCTAGATCCTACACCCATTTTTCCACCCAACCAACGGGTAAATCCTCCCACGTAGTTCTTCAGAACAGTCTCTGACAAGATGTCCTGAATCTTACCATTCGCCATGATTGCACATGTTTCATTGGGTTTCAGGACGATATTTTTCGCTGACCATGATTGGATTGAACCGGAATCAATCATCCTTGCGATAACTTCTGGGTTGTCTCTCCATCTGTGTGTTGCCATATTTTCATCTCCTTACTTTATGTTCTTGAGAACAGCTCTTCGTTCACTGAAATGTCCTCTGACACTGCTTACCAATTGGCGAGTTTCTCGGACTGCTTTCATGACCTCACCTTCCTCTGCTGCGGCCTTTTCAAGGTCATTGCTTCGATTAACAGCCTTGACTAGAATGGTCAGTGTTTCATGATCATGTTTGATGAGTTTTCCAAGGACTTTGTTTGAAGTGGTGGTTTGCTTGCTGAAGAAGGGGTGTTCTCCACCTGTTTCACCCAAGTTGACATCATTTCGCAACGCATCGATTTCCTCGATGGTTGATTGACAGGTCTTGGCCAATCTGACGTTTCCATCTCGATAAGCATCATCGTGAACATTCTCGACATGGGTTCTGACTCGATCGGCACATCGAAGAATTTCTTCTTTCACAGCAATGTCCGTTTCTCGACGTTTATCACGCTTGTAGGCACCATACCCTCCGACGATTAGGCCGAGAGCTCGTACATAGGTCAACGTATCCGCTGGGTTCCCAATTGTCATACTACCACCCGTAGGGTGGTTGACCACATTCTTGATTCCTTCCCCTATGTGATTAGGCTCATTCTTCCTCGTTAACCTGAGTTTTTTGCGAATTTGAAAGATCCTCTAGGGCCAGTGAACCAAGGATTGTGACCAAACCTGAACCGACCAGGGCGCTCACAAATACCCATAGGTTCGTGAGGCCACCATCCACCGGTGAAATGGCACCTCCATTGATTGGGTCCATGGTTGGATAAATGATGTACATCACATATTGTTGAATGCCCTCATAGCTGGTAGCAGGCTCATAAATTCCGTACGCAATTACCGATAGGATTCCACAAATTGCTCCGGCCAAAGCCGCCCGAGAATCGACTTTTTCCCACAGTGAAAGCAAGACAGGCAAGACAGTTGCTGCTGCGAGTAAGTCAGCAAAAAGGAAGATGGCGAATACACTGTATCCATTTTCGACACCCCAGAGTGAGAGTACAATCGCACCAGGAATCAACGCCAATGTTGCCAATCTAGCCATCTTCAAATCCATTTTACCATCTGCAAGGTCGCGACTGATCGATGCCACTACTGCATTTTGTAGCGTATCTGCGCTAGAACAAACCAGAGCAATCCCGAGTACAACAAATAGCGCGATAATGAACACATGCACATCTTCGATAAGATAGAAGAATGCCGCTGAAGGATCATCCACGGCGCCTTGTCCCGCGACTACAGTTCCTAGGAATCCCATCGTGAACATTAGTGGGAACACCAATGCGGCAGCAAACCAGGCACCCTTTCGAAGTGCCTGATCATTTTCTGCTGCATGAGTACGCTGCCAATTGCCCTGTGAAAACATCTCAGCTGCAGTAATTGCAAGAATGAGTGCAACACCTGCTTCAAACGAAGTTCTATTCAAATCGGAAATGCTGCCGTGTTCCCAATCCCACGCAAGATCCTCTGGTGTGTGTGCTTTTGCTTGATCGAGCATAGTCCCAATGTCTCCACCAAATACGATTAGTAGCAATGCGATGAGTAACCAAAGCGCCAACCATCCTTGCCAGCGATCTGTACGCAAAGATGCCGGCAATCCACCATAACTTGTGTAGGCAGCCGTCACAATCGCAACCAGCAGAATCGGGTAAAGAGGTTCCATGCCAGCGAGGATTTTCATGGCTTTACCAATGGCAGTAAATTCTGCAAACAAGAAGGTGAACATGTATAGGACTGAAATTACTCCGACGTAGATTTGCATTGGCCGTCCCAATCGGATGCGAACATAATCTGCCAAGGTGACTCCATCTGGCAGTTGAGCACGCACCTTCGGTCCAACGTATGCAAGTAATAGGAAGGGTGTGGATGCCGAAATCGCATATCCAAGAACTTCCCAGAATCCTCCGTAATATCCAACTTCAGACGGCCCAAAAAGGAGCCAAATCCCCATTCCAGATGCAAAGAGACTGAGGCCAATTCTCAGCCAACTTTGCGTACCTCTAGCTGAAAGATATTCATCGGTTTCAAGTTCTTTTTCAGTCGCTGCTTGGTATCCAATATATCCAAAGAAACCAAGCGTTGCTAGCATCAATCCGTATGCAATATTTGTATCCATATTTTCTCCCTCCGCTGGCATTACCCAGATCAGGTCCATGGGTCGCTGCCCGAAGGCAACCTCTCAGCAGTATGCTCCCCAATCAGTTGTCGATGAATTCGATTATTCAACGTTTCATTCATCCGGGGCTAAAAATGGGTATCCCCAATCCTGTGGGGTGTCAAAGGTGTGCTTGACGCTGCGTGGGCTAATCCAGCGCAGCAGATTCAGAGGACCCCCTGCCTTGTCGTTGGTACCCGAGGCTCTCGCACCTCCGAATGGTTGCTGTGCAACAACTGCACCAGTGGGCTTGTCATTGATGTAGAAGTTCCCTGCGGTGAATCGCAATGNATTGTATGCTGTTTGAATATCCGCATCATGNTTGGCGAAAATCGAGCCGGTAAGCGCGTAAGGACTTGCCTTATCGCAGACATCCAAGACATTGATGAAGTCTCCATCTTTGTAGACGTACACGGTCAATACAGGACCAAAGATTTCCTCGACCATCGATTCGTAATTCGGATCTGTAGTGACAATGATGGTGGGTTCGATGAACCAGCCCACACTGTCATCGCAACCTCCACCAACAATCACGTCGCAAGAGTCACTGGCTTTCGCTCGCTCGATGTAACCTGAGATTTTGTCAAATGCCCGCTGGTCAATCACTGCGGTCATGAAGTTGGTGAAATCACGAGCATCACCCATGGTGATTTTTCGGACCTCATCACACAAGGGTCCCGAAATTCGTCCCCACACCGATTCAGGTACATACGCGCGGGAAGCTGCCGAACACTTCTGTCCCTGGTACTCGAAGGAGCCCCTTAACAAGGCGACAAGCAAGCCTTGCTCATCACATTCAGGATGAGCGACAACGAAATCCTTACCACCGGTTTCACCGACAATCCGCGGATAGGATTTGAGCATGGGGAGGGATTGGCCAATGTTCTGCCAAATTCCTTGGAATACTGCGGTTGAACCTGTGAAGTGCACACCTGCCAAATCAGGGTTGGACATGCATACTTCTGAGATTTCTACACCACTGCTTGGCACGAAGTTGATGACGCCGGCAGGCACACCTGCTTCCATCATCAATTCCATCAGTACGTAATTTGAGTGGTAGGAATTCCGACTGGGTTTCCAAACAGCGGTATTGCCCAAAATAGCAGGGGCACTTGGTAGGTTGGCAGCGATACTGCTGAAATTGAATGGGGTAATTGCAAGAACAAATCCTTCCAGTGGCCGAATTTCAGTACTGTTTTTGACGCCCGGTGGCGAGACTAGTGGTTGATACATATCATGGAATTCTCGCGCATAATGACAATTGAAATTCCAGAAATCAATGAGCTCACATGCGGAATCAATCTCTGCTTGGAATGCAGTCTTGCTTTGGTTGAGCATTGTCGAAGCATTGACCTTCATCCGCCAATCTCCTGCCAACATCTCAGCAGCCCGCTCAAAAATTGCGCATCGAGCCTCTAGACCCAAATCAATCCAATCTGATTGGGCATCGATGGCGGCTTGACATGCAGCCTCAATCTCGGCCTTTCCTGCAAGGTGTACGTTGGCTAGAACATGACCGTGTTTGTGGGGGATAACTTGAGTTGTGGTATTCCCAGTGAAGACCTTCTCACCATTGATGATGCAGGGGATTTCTACGACTTCAGCCATTTGTCGATCCAACTCGGATTGCAGTGCGACTCGTTCAGGACTTCCAGGCATGAAACCTAGAATAGGCTCGTTTACAGGGTGACTTGACATACGGCTGACTCCCTCAATACAGTGTTTGATGGTTCCGAATCAAACCTGAGCCAATCGCCGTGCGATTCAAGGGCTGACGGTGTGGCCCTCGCATCATGTCAGGAGACCAGTTGGTTCGAACTGCACTTTACGATGCACATGTCGAGCGTGGAGGCAATATTGTCGACTTCCACGGATTTGAGTTGCCGATTTGGTACACCTCAATGATGGAAGAGCATCTGAATACCCGCGACAACGCGGGTTTGTTCGATGTATCTCACATGGGTTTTTTCCGATTTACTGGTGACGGTGTGCGCGAATGGTTGGATGGTGTAGGTACTCAGAAAGCCAGTCTAATCCCACCTGGGCGATGTGCTTACACCCATTTCCTTGATGATACTGGATTGATTATCGATGACATGATTTTTTGTATCGTCGATGAAAATGAAATCCTTGGTGTTCCAAACGCCAGCATGATTGATCACATGTGGGCACATTTCCATGCCAATATTGCAGAAGGTATCGTGATTGAGAACCTCTCTGAAGAGACCAGTATTTTGGCATTACAGGGCCCCAAAACACCGCAAATATTGGAATCCATTCTAGGCATCGAAAATGTCGTCCGACACTTCCATGGCCAAGCCATTGTAGACAATAATTTGGGCATCACCGGCTGGATACAAGGTACGGGGTATACTGGTGAGCGTGGTTTCGAAATTTTCGTTCCGAATTCTCAAGTGAAGACACTTTGGGATGCCTTGCTCGATGACGGAGGCCATGGNATCTGTCCGGTTGGTTTAGGGGCGAGAGACACACTTCGAATGGAGAAAGGTTTCCTACTATCAGGTCAAGATTTCTGTCATCCAGATTTGGGTGACGATTCCAATTTACATCGAGATACGGCTGAAACTTTTGTGCCGTTTGGGCTTAACATCGAGCATGATTTCATCGGCAAATCTAGAGTCGAAGCAACCAAGGCAAAACAGCTCGATGGTTCGGGTATCAAGTGGCTGGGTTTGAAAGCCACAGGCAAGGGTCCGTTCCCACGAATGGGGCATGTCGTTCTCAAGGATGGAGTCGAGGTTGGAATCATTACTTCTGGNGGCCCCTCACCAAGCCTTGGAAAAGTAGGGATTGGGCTGGCGTACATGGAAGATGTCGAAGTGGGTGATGAAGTAGAGATTGCNGTTAATCCTCGACGAAACTTACCTGCTGTCGTCGTTCGTCCACCGTTCATCTAGAGTGAACGTTGAAATGGAAACGCCCAAAGGGCGTTTGCATGCACGCCCGCGGTCGCCTCGTCATTGTGGTCCTACTTTCGTTGATTCTGGCACCTTGGATTGGTGCGATGAATCCCATCAGCGAATCGGATGAATATGAACATTCGACCCCTTTCTCTGAATTGAATGAAGCTCAAATCGATGCCATTTTGAGTGCAGGAGCCAAGGGTGTGACCTCTTGGGTAAAACAAGGAACTGCAAATCCAAATGCACAAAATGGGCCAGGTGATGTCAACAGCGTATGGATCAGCGATGTAGTCAATACGACAAACAATGCAGTCATCATTGCCGGATCTTATCGTGGAGACGTAATCTTCGACAACGGCCCCTCTCCCACTGAGAGAAATCAGCGAACAGCCTTCTTGGCTCAGTTGGATCAATATGGTGGATGGTCTTGGTTTGTCAACACAGGTCAACCTTCAGATTCAGTTGGTTCAGCACATATTCAGCAAGCTTCAGTTGGTCCTTCAGGGATTTGGGTTTGTGGTTGGATTTCGGATACCATCACATTTGGAAACCATTCTGTGACCACAGGTGGTTTGTACACCGACGGGTTTGCAGCCCTGTACAATGTTTCCATTTCCGATTGGGATCTTGTCTCAACCTGGGGNGGGCCNAATAANGACTTTGCAAACGGTTGTGCAGCAACCGGCGAAGGCTCAGTCTACGTGGTAGGTTCGTATCGTTCACTGGCCCAATTCGGCCCCAATCAACACCAGTCNGAAGGTGGCTCTGACATGTACGTGCTCAAGGTCGATCCGATGGGTGGACTTTCATGGGTNCAAACATGGGGTGGCGAATACAACGACAATCTAACNGCCATTGTGCTAGATGATATCGAAAATGCATATGTTGTTGGATATTATCAAGACAACGTTCTCGATTGGCCTAGCAATCACATTGTCTCAGCGGGNCGTCCATACAATGGATTTGTGAGTAAGGTGAATCCATCTGGAACCTTCGTTTGGTCACGAGATATTCAAGGTGGNGTCAATGGTCAACCTGTTTTCGCGACAGCCGTNACNTTTGGCAATGGTGATATNTACGTCGGTGGCGACTTNTCAGGGAGTGCTGATTTCCGTAACGGTGGTTCAGTCACATTGTCGATGTTGGCCAACACNAGTGCGACAAATGGATTTGTNGCNTCGATTGGAACCAATGGCAACTGGGTCTGGGCCTNNCGCACCAGTGGTGCGCAAGGCTCTGAGCAATACGTGTATGATCTTGCGGTTGGGCCGCTAGGGACGATTGCAGTTTCCGGTGCATTTTTGGACAACAATGAATTCTGGACCAATGCGACATTTGGTTCATTTTTGCTTGCACGGGCGCCCGGTGTCGAGGGCTTTGTAGCCGGACTTGATGCCTATGGCAACTGGGTTTGGGCTGATGGATTCGGGGGAGAAAAAGATGACATTTCATATGGTGTAGCCTGGTTAGGACTAGGTCGTATCCTGACTGGTGGCCGACATTGTGTCGACCTTTCCTTTGGATGCGGTTCGAGTTTTGGTGGGATCAACAAAACGACCTATTCAGAAGCTGAAGGGGCNGGCTTCGTTTGGGTCTTTGAAGTNGATACNGANTACGACACNGTCCCGGACCTCGATGATAACTGTCCGACTGTAAANAATACAGACCAAGCCGATATGGATGGAGACAATATCGGTGATTTATGCGATTCAGATGCTGATGCAGACAATCTAGATGATTACTGGGACGATTGTATTGGCCCTACCGTCAATTGGAACCAATCGATTTGGATAAATGACCGAGATCGTGATGGATGCAAGGATTCTGAAGAGGATGACGATGATGACGGTGATGGCATTTTCGATGGTATGGATGATTGTGATGATTACACAACCAAACACAATTGGAGCAGTGGTNTNGCCAACGATTACGATTCTGACGGGTGTCATGATGCGGATGAAGANATTGATGATGANAGCGACTCTATTCTCGATGAGTTTGATGCCTGCCCGAGGTACCCATACAATCGAACTTGGACTTCTTCTCTACTGAATGATCACGACGGAGACGGCTGTGACAACAACGACGATGATGCCGATGATGACAATGATGGTATCAATGACNTTGATGAAGATGGTGATCAACTCGANCAATGCCCCTTAGGGGAAACCGGTTGGACTTCAGATAGCACAGTTGATCAAGACGGTGATGGGTGCTTGGATTCGAGCGAAGATTTGGATGACGATGGCGACGGAATCTTGGATTTCACCGATGATTGTTTGTCTGGTGCACTCGATTGGAATTCACAAATAGAGACAGACCGTGATGGGGATGGTTGNCGTGACTTCGATGAAGATGANGACGACGACTCTGATGGTCTATTGGATNCAAATGATTCCTGCCCTGCTGGAGATGTGGGTTGGACTTCAGATCCGAGTACAGATGTTGATGGCGATGGTTGCCGTGATTCGGGAGAAGACACNGATGATGATGGCGACAAGGTGCCCGATGTTGGTGATTCTTGTCCCAGTGGTGTCACTGGATGGGAATCGACCCCTGCACTNGATGTAGATGGNGATGGNTGTCGAGATTCTGATGAAGATCCAGATGATGACAATGACGGATTCAATGATGGTTCAGACNTGTGCCCAGGTACGCCNCAAGGAGTCACTGTGTACGATGGAGGTTGCTCATATGATCAAGGCGACAATGATGGAGATGNNATCCTCAATGGTCTCGACCTTTGCCCTGAAGTAGCTGCAATGGAAGGCTTTGACCTGAACTTTGATGGTTGCACAGACGANATCGATGGGGACGGTATCACTGATGACTTGGACCAATGTCCAGATACCCCTGCAGGTGAACAAATCGATGATGGCGGGTGCGGTTATCTGACACAGCANGATTCAGATGAAGATGGTGTAATCGATGTANACGACGCATGTTTGGGTACATCCAATCAAACCATTCGAGATACNAATCCCGGNTTTGTCTTTGACAACATCTTCGGCTGTTGGACTGGNGATGAAGATGATGATGANGATGGCTATGACAACTGGCTTGATATCTGTCCTGGAAGTAATCCACAAGATTTGATTTTCGAAGATGGATGTAACTTTAACCAGCAGGACGAAGATGGTGATNAANTATCCAATGGTGACGATGGTTGCCCGTATACTACACCNGGTGCGGCCGTGAATGAAAACGGTTGTTCTGCTAGCCAACTGTCCACTGCGAGTGATGATGGTTCATCCGGGGCATTGGTTGCTATTTTTGCTGTTTTTATTGTNCTGATTGTGGGNGGTGCAGTCGGTGCTGTACTGATTATCAAGCGCCGACAAGCGACTGAAAGAGATGCGCGTAAAGCATTGAAACGAGGAGATATGCCNGCCCCTGCAACTGAGGTGGCCGAACAAACCGTTGCAGAAGAAGACGATTACAACTACGAAGATGACCCCAACTACAAGGTNGATGAAAANGGCTGTGAATGGTGGTTGGATGATGATCGACAGTGGTGGTTCCGAACTCCNGAAATGGATGATTGGATGGAACATACTGGTGAGCAGTGATCAAACCTCTACGGGCCANCATTAAGTATCACGCCCTATAGGGCGTGTCATGACTGACAGACCAAACTATGTCGCAAACANCCTGCTATTCGCAGTTATTTTTGCACTGCTNTTGCAACCNATTGCAGGNATTTCNNCCTCATACGAGAGTGATCAACAACTATCTGAAGAATTGGTTGTTTCTCANGCAGCACAAAATGAGTGGACTCAAAGTGCGGGNATGGATCCNAATGGATTGGCNGCNNTTATCTGGCCNAACNCCATGGGTGTAGATTCAGCCGGAGATGTATTGGTTGGNGGGATGCTNATTGGGGATGCACTNTTTGGNACCCATGCNTCATCATCGGATGCATTTGGTTCAGGNTCACCTGGACAAGTTGCTTACCTTGCAAAAGCAGATGGNANCTCCGGATCTTGGCNATGGCTCTCTGAAACNGGAGAGTATGGAGGNGGTGGATATGCAATGATTAGCGGTATTGCAACCCATGGCACAGACATCTTTGTTTGTGGCTGGTTCANCGGCAATGTNTCATTTGGNTCAGANCAATANCGTTCAACTCAGGATNCAATGGATGCATTNGTAAGCAAACTCAANGGNAATGGCCAATTCCAATGGACNGCTGTTGCAGGNGGNAGNACTGATGATGATTCATGCGAAGACATCACNGTTGATTCTAGCGGNAACGTCTTTGCAACNGGTTCGTTCAANGGNACNGCAAANTTCAANTCNAATTCNGTGANTACCAGTGGAAAGATGGANATTTGGGTCGCNCAATTATCAACNGCACAAGTGACNACAGGNGGNAANCGATGGTCTTGGGTNTACACTGCAGGNGGNCCTGAGGAAGACTATGGGTCNTGCATCACTGTAGANGGAAANAATGTNTTTGCCTGTGGTTGGTTCGCAGGAACTGCGACATTCGGTAGCCAGCAGACGCAAGCTGCAGGGCAACTTGCCTCATACGTTGTCAAGTTGACAAAAGGTGGTTCTCATGCAGATGTTGCTACTGTTGGAGCAACTGGAGGGGTAGTGCAAATCATGGATATGGTTGCAGACTCTGGAACAGTTTATGCAACAGGTCATACCATTGGTAATGCTCAGTTTGGTACACAACAAGTGGGTGGTAGTGGGGCCAACGACCGTATCATTTTCGTCGCTGAGTTGGGAAGCAATAACCAATGGTCATGGGCCACTGGTTCCACCAGCGGTGCATATCAAACAGCGCGCTCAATCGATATGACCGGTCAAGGCTCGCTGGCAATCGCTGGTACCTTTGCTTCGGTAACCAGCGATGGTTACGTGGCTCAGTCCGGAAGTGCTGCTTTTGGCAGCCATACCATCTCAAGCACATACATGGGAATGGTAATCGCAGGAATTGATACAACTGGAAATTGGCAATGGGCCGAAGCCGCAGATGGCTCATTCAATGATGAAGGGTATGCGATTGCCACATTGCCTTCAGGTTCGATTGTAAGCATGGGTGACCACTGTCGGGGCGGAGTTACTGCCAGTGGACAAACCTGTTCGATTACCCTTGGCTCAGGTAGTGAAAGTACCAATGGGAACTACTTCACTGACCCCAATTCAAATGGTGGAAGTTACGCTTTCAATACTGGTATCCATCTTTGGGCGATTCAAGCAGATAGTGATGGAGACGGTGTCGGGAATGTCGATGATAACTGCCCGGCGACACCGAATGCAGACCAATCAGATATCGACAGTGATACCATGGGTGACGTCTGCGATGATGATCTAGATGGTGATGGGAAACCCAACAACAATGATGACTGCGATGGCCCAGAAGCTAACTGGGATTCAACGCTTATCAGCGTCGACATGGATCAAGATGGCTGTTTTGATGCGACCGAAGATGCGGATGATGACGCTGATGGCGTGGATGACGTGAATGATCCATGTACGGGCGAGACATTCAAGCAGCAATGGTCGAGTAATTCAGCCAACGACCATGATCGTGATGGTTGTCATGACATCGAAGAGGATGAGGATGACGACAATGACGGTGTCGATGATTGGTTTGATGACTGCTTACGTGGCTGGTACAATTGGACGGCCACATCGACTACTGACCACGATACCGATGGTTGTAAAGACGGTGGAGAGGATGATGATGATGACAACGATGGCCTCGACGACCGTGATTCTAATGGTGCAATTCAGGACATGTGCCCAACAGGTGAGCTTGGATGGACGTCGAATGAAAACACCGATCGTGACGGTGATGGTTGCCGAGATTCTACTGAAGACAATGACGATGATGGTGATGAAGTCTCAGACACCAATGACAACTGTTCCCCAGGTCCGAACGGGTGGAAACTAGATTGGACCAGTGTCGCCTCTACGGACCTTGATGGCGATGGTTGCCGTGATTTAGACGAAGATGACGACGATGATGGAGATACNATCCCTGATTCAAGTGATGCNTGTCCACGTGGTTCTACNGGTTGGGTTTCAGATTTTATTTCGGACATCGATGGTGATGGTTGCCGTGACATGGATGAAGATGCGGATGATGATGGGGACGGTTTCCTCGACATTGATGACAACTGCCCTCGTGGTGAAACTGGATGGATTTCTACCCCAAACAATGACTGGGATCGGGATGGTTGTAAGGATGAAACCGAAGATTCAGACGATGATCAGGATACGGTATCAGATGAAGTAGACCAGTGTCCAAACACACCCCTTGGGGAGGACATTGACGTTACAGGCTGTGGTTGGTTGACTCAACAAGATACCGATGGCGATGGTGTCTGGGACCATCTCGATAATTGTCAGAGCACGCCAAGTGCATCAACTCGAGAGTTGTTCAACGAAACTCATGGATTCGATGTCGATGAAATTGGTTGCTGGGTCGGTGAATCAGATGATGATGAAGATGGCAAGTTGCTATACCTGGATGATTGCCCAAATACTCCTTCCATGTACCGCACTCAAACCTCGATTGATGGTTGCCATGTCTCCGAGTATGATATCGATGAGGACGGTGTGCCTGGTGACTTGGTGACTCCAAATGGTGTTGATCAATGCGCTCTGACTTCCAATCAAACCGTTCGTTCAAATTATCCAGCATTCGGGGGTGTCGATAGCTTCGGGTGTTGGGGTGGCGATGCTGATTCGGATGGGGACAACATCCGTCTGTATCAGGATGTATGTCTAGATACACCTGAAGGAGAAGAAGTCCTCACAGAGGGCGACTTGATTGGTTGTTCTGCCAGCCAGCGTGATGAGGATGCTGACGGTGTCATGACCGATGTCGATGTTTGTTTGGATACTCCCGCTGGTGATTCTGTCCAAACCAGTGGGGAATACGCAGGTTGTTCATTGGATGAGAGAGTGAATCTCGGAGATACCAGTGCAGTTCTACAGAAGAACATGGTTTTCATCATCATTGGTTTGGTTCTAATCTTAGGTATTGCTGCCATGGCTACAGTTCTCATCATGCGGAAGAATGGCGAGCCTGCATCCCCACAAGCATCGTGGGATCAGCCGATGATGCCGATGGATCCGTTTGCGGCCCCTGTTACGGCTCCGGTCGCACCGCAGGTTCTGTCTGATTACACACAACTGCCCGGTGGCGGTGGATACTCTACAGGCGCCATGGGTGAGACGATTTACAACGCACCCGATGGGTCTAACTGGCAGATGCAAACAGATGGTTCATTCATCCGAATCAATTGATTATATGCCAGCGTTTTCAAGCGCTTCATCAATCATTTCCATTGGGGATATCGAAGGGCGGAAGCCACAGCGTTGCTCAATTTCCCACGCGTCTACTGCACCCCACACTTCGTTGGAATCATCGTTCCCATACTGTGGGTCACAACCCGTACGCTCCTGATAAATCGATGCAACATCACTCATCGACATGGCCTCACCACTACCGATGCAGAGAGTTTCCCGAGTTGGAGGGGGACTTTGTAAAACATGCATGACCACTTCGATGACATCCATGATGTGGACGAAATCCTTGACTTGAGCTCCATCGCCGGGTACACTGAGCCATCCAAAAATAGAATCTTGCGCAAACTGATGCAGGATGCCATTTCCAGAATTTGAATTGGGGCGGATTCCTTGCACATTCGAACATCGAATGACACTCACAGGGGATTCTTCCATTGCGTGCTCAAGCGCTCGTTCTTCGACCCAGAGTTGGCCTTCAGCAGCGATATCGCGCGGTGCGAGAGAAGTTTGACTCGAATAGAACGGATCCTCAGGAGTGGCCTGAGGGTGCACCCGTAGTGTCCCCATCAATATCAGATGTAAACTACCGTGTCGTTCGACAGCTTCCAGTATTGGGCGGGCTGCATCTCGCATAGAGAGTAGTGCGGCACGGTCATCACGTGCACCTGATTCATTGGGGTGTGCATTCATCAAAATTACAGCGTTACAAGATGCAAGGTAGGCATCGAGTTGNATACTNTCGCTNANGGCATCAGTTGGTATTTTGACCAATGCATCCCCGAGTGCGTCTTCGAGGTATGGTTGGACAAAATCATCAACTCCGCTTATCGCCACTTTCACGTGCTCACCTGAGCATGGCTTGCGCACATAGGGTATGAGATTGACGGCTTCTCCCATCACGATTTTTGTTGCGGCATCAAACGAAACTTGAAGTGCCGATAGATGACAGGCGGGAGTGTAAAGTCACCCCAGAGGGGTGGTCGTGGTGATATTGTGGTTGATCAACTCCCTAACCTTGGCCGTGAAAAAGAGATGTTGACAGCAATGGGTATGTCTTCGATGGATGACTTATTTTCCGATATCCCTGAAGATGTTCGACGAACAACTCCTCTTGATTTACGCCCTCCTCAAACTGAAGAAGAAATCTTACGTGAGGCTCGAATGCTATTGGGGACAAACATCTCCGTGGATAGTCGCCCCTCATTCCTCGGTGCCGGTCTGTACAGTAACTTCGTTCCAACAATGGTCCCCATGCTGGCAACACGTGGTGAATTTTTGACATCATATACCCCATATCAACCTGAAGTTAGTCAAGGTATGCTACAAGCGATGTGGGAGTTCCAAACGATGATTTCAGAACTTGTTTCACTTCCCGTATCTAACGTCTCGATGTATGATGCGAGTACTGCCGCAGCGGAAGCCATCACCTGTGCGGTTCGGGTTCACGAGCGAAAGGCAACGCAGAAATCTACAGTATATGTATCTGAACTTGTCCCTCCTCACCGAATGTCAGTGATTGAGAACTACACCCAAGGGGCTGAAATTTCGATTCACAAATTGCCCCATCGCGAGGATGGGTTACTTGACCTAGAAGCTGCCGTCAGTGCCGAAGGTGCGTGTGCAGTTTATGTCGAACAACCCAATGCTTTCGGTCTTCTTGATGAGGGTCTGATGCAACTCAAATCTCTGATCGGAGAAAATACAGCTTTGATTATTGGCGTCCAACCTGTATCACTTGGATTGATTGCGGCTCCGGGAGATTATGGCGCCGATATCGTGGTCGGNGAAGGNCAACCNTTTGGNATTGGACCTACAGCAGGTGGCCCAATCTACGGTCTGTTTGCNTGTCGAGATGCTTACATTCGGCANATGCCAGGTCGAATTGTTGGTCTTTCAAAGGATTCTGACGGGGGTCGAGCATTCACGCTCACACTCAGCACNCGGGAGCAGCACATTCGAAGACATCGCGCNACATCCAACATTTGTTCCAATGAAACGCTGATTGCGCTCATGGGTGCCATGCACATGGCATTGCTTGGTCCNGAGGGATTNCAGAAGCTCGCTCGCCGAAATGCAGGCGCATGCTCTGCAGCAAAGAAAGCNATNTTAGCATTGGATGGNGTTGAAGCAGTCCACCCTCAAGGTGTGCACTTCAATGAATTCGNAATCCGNNTNAACAAACCTGCTGCAGATTTGCTCAACTTCCTCGATCACGAATGTGACATCACCGGTGGTTTCGATTTATCGCAATGGTGGCCGGAACGAGAAAATGAGATACTCATTTGCGCNACNGATCAAATTGANCTTGAAGATATCGAGGAACTNGTGGAAGGCATCCAAGACTGGGAGGAGGGATACGAATGAGTGANCTGTTTGGNTTCAAAGGTGCAGAGGGTGCAGGCTACGCCCAGCCCGATCCGATTTCTGATGACTTCGAATTNCCTGNAGCACTNAAGCGAGAAAATTTGCCTCGNTGGCCACGTGCTTCTGAACCAGAAATTGTCCGNCATTACACTTGGTTGTCNACACGAAGTCATGGAATTGATTCNGGNTTTTACCCNCTTGGNTCATGCACCATGAAACACAANCCTCGTGTCAATGAGANGATTGTCCAGATGCCAGGAATGAATGATCTTCATGCACTNGCACCGGCATCTCATCTCCAAGGGTTGATGGCGATATTCCATGAAATGCAAGAGATGCTTGAGCACTGTGCGGGNATGGANACTGTAACCCTACAACCGGTCGCTGGCGCACAGGGNGAATTTACTGCAATGCGATGTATNCAAGAGTACCATCGTGACATCGGTGAATCTCATCGAAACAAGGTTATCGTTCCCGACAGTGCACATGGNACCAATCCTGCAAGTGCTGCAATGTGTGGCTATGAAATCATTGAGATTCCTTCGCTNGANAATGGGCAACTGGATTTGGATGCACTGCGTGCNGTTGTCGGCAATGACACAGCAGCGATGATGATCACCAACCCAAGTACACTGGGAATTTTTGAACCGGAGATTGCCGAAGCGGCCAAGATNGTTCACGATGCCGGNGGACAAATGTACTATGATGGTGCAAATTTCAATGCGATTCTTGGTAAAACCAATCCTGGNTTGATGGGTTTTGATGCTGTACACTACAACTTACACAAGACCTTCAGTCAACCNCACGGTGGTGGTGGACCNGGTGCCGGCCCAATTGGTGTCAAGTCNCATTTGGCAGATTATCTTCCAGCACCACTTGTTGTAGCCANTGAAGANGAAGAGGGCGAGGTTTGGTTTGATTGGTATGAACCATCAAAGTCTATCGGGAAGGTTCAGCAATGGCACGGAAATGCAGGCGCTACGGTCCGTTCTTGGGCCTATTACCGACGCTATGGNAGGGAACTNGAGACGATGAGTGAGCACGCGGTCCTAAANGCGAATTATCTTCGCCATCGAATCATGAATCCATCCGATGAGGTNCGCTCAAANATCCACGCGATGCCTGCTGATGGAGCNCCTGCAGACGTGGTNAAGCANGAATTCACCCTCAGCATGACNCCNGTCAANGATTCNACGGGNGTGACNGGNAAAGANNTNGCCAANCGTTTATTGGACTATGGATACATGTCGCCNACCCTCTACTTCCCGATGATTGTNCCNGAATGTCTNATGTTTGAGCCCACTGANACAGAAAGCAAGGAAGCGATCGATCAGTTTGCGGATGATTTCCTCACCATCTTGACTGAAGATCCTGAAATGGTCAAGACCGCTCCACATGATACGCCTGTAAAGCGGGTCGACGAAGTTTGGGCTGCTCGAAACTTGGTATTGCGACACCCGATTGATGAGTAATCATCTCAACTGTGATAACGACGGGTTCCCACCGGTTGGTATGGCCTCTACAAAGCCCGGATTCCTTCTGGGTGAGAGCGGTTGGTATGGTGCGTTGGGGATTCCAGCCAGATTACCTCATGAGGCAGAGGCACCAGAATCATGGATTGGTTGGCGAAGACAGCGATTGAAGCCGGCAATTACAGGTTTTTTGTTTCCTTCAGCGTGGTCAATTTTTTTCCTATTGGCAGGTTCTATTCCTCTCTTCTTTGAAGCGATTGGTTCCGGTATCGGAATGAGCAATCAGCTCGCATTTGGACTTTGGCTGACGGCATTTGGTTTGCTTTGGCTGGGCGCGATTCAAGCTGCGATGAAGCAGGTTGAAGGTTCGGTTGTGAAAATGGTCATGTGGAATTTTTTTCGAATCGAAACCCTACTGATGATCGTATTGAGTTGGGTCTTTGTCAATCAACCGTCAAACAGTATTGTTCTATTCGCACTACTCATCTCAATCCCACTCTGGTTCTCTTATCTGGTTCGAATCGCTACTGTTCTGGCATGGCCAGCAGGTCGCTGGTTGCTCCCAATCGCCCACGTCGATGTCGGGCTTTCAAATTTGGAATTGGATTGGGTTGCTGAGTCAAGACGTTGGGCACGACGTCCTCTTGCGCGTCGAAAATTAGAGTCTGGTGTGGTTGGAGATACCAGGATGGAGTTGGTTTTGTTCGGAGTTAGACATGAAAATCATGATTTCATCGCCATTCACTATGTCCATCCTAGTGGTGTCATCATGGATCCTTTTGTCCGGAATCCTGTGGGTCGTCAAGTTCCTTTTTCTCGATTGGGTCCGATTTTTTCCGACGTACCTCATGTTACCGGAAGCTGGACGCTCTTGGAAGACCCTCCTGTCACACCGGTAGCCGCAGAATGGCCTGCAGAAATGATTCCAGCTTGGGAATTTGAAGAGGAGTAATTACTCCCATTCAATGGTCCCTGGAGGTTTGTGTGTGATGTCATAGACCACACGATTGACATGCCCTTTCAGAGAATTTGTGATTCGTGTACTGATTTTTTGCAAGACGCTGTGAGGGATTTCTGAATATCGGGCAGACATGCCATCAATGCTACGTACTGCTCTCACAACAATGGTTTCCCCGTATACACGCGCATCACCATGCACGCCGACACTGCTCACAGGTAGCAAGGCAGCAAAGTATTGCCAAGGAATCTCGATTTCGCCTGCTTCAGCCGCAGCCTCTAGTTCTTCTTCCACAATTGCGCATGCCTCTCGACATGCCTCGGTACGCTCTCTGGTCAAATCTCCCAATACTCGTACAGCCAAACCAGGGCCGGGGAAGGGTTGTCGGTTACTACTTGGGATCGCAAGCAATTGTGCCATGTCACGCACTTCATCCTTGTAGAATTCGCGCAAAGGCTCAACGATTTCCAAGTCAACATCATCAGGCAATCCACCGACATTGTGGTGGCTCTTGATGACATCTCTTTCTCCGCCACCAGATTCAATCCAGTCGGGAGCAATGGTTCCTTGGACGAGATACTTGGCTCCACACAAGACTTGTTCTTCTTCGAACACGCGAATGAATTGCTCTCCAATCACTTTGCGCTTTTGCTCAGGTTCAGTCACTCCTTCGAGATGCTTGAAAAATCGTTCACTGGCATCGACGATTTTCAAATTAAGCCCCAGTTCGGTCAACATTTCTCTGACCTCTTCGGTTTCTCCCTTGCGCATGAATCCAGTGTCAACGTAGACACAGTGTAGCAAATTGCCAATCGCATTGTTGGCCAATACAGCGGCAACGGTGGAATCAATTCCACCACTGCATGCAATGATAGCCGTATCGTCGATTTGTGAAGTCAGTGCCTCGACTGCTTCATCGATGAGCATCTGCGCGTCCATTCAAATCACCTATGCGCCGCGTTCTTGCTGAAGTGCTTGGTCATCTGCAATGACGGCGTTTGTGCGCATCTCTCGATATGCGACAACCGCTGCTGCAATTTCTGCATTGGCTGTGCCGATGATTTGTAGTGCGAGTAGTGCAGCATTGTCTCCACGATCGACACCGACGGTTGCAACCGGCATCCCTGGTGGCATCTGAACGATGCTCAGTAGACTGTCATAGGGCACTTTGCTTCCTACTGGTACACCGATGACGGGTTTTGGTGTCATCGAAGCGAGTACGCCAGGTAGAGCTGCGGCGACACCTGCCATACCGATGTAGACATGGCATCCATCATCCTCTGCTTTTTCCACAATACCTTCAAGGTATTTTGGCGAGCGGTGTGCGCTTGCGACTCGAATCTGATAATTTACATCAAATCCATCTAGAATTTTCGCTGCTTTTTCCGCGACTGGCATATCTGACTTGCTACCCAACACGATAGTGATGTCCATGCACTCGCGCTACGCAGTCGGTTCAAATGCATCACGGTGCGCGCTTGCGCACAAGAACGGTGTGAATCCGGCTCGGCTTCGCCGCAGTACCTCACCACCTCCAGTCGTATCAATGGCCCATGTCCAGATTCCTGGGCACAGCCGATCACCCCCTGAATGAACCAACCAACTCCGAGTTGCGAACAGTTTGCGATGCTCTGCAACTGCGAATGGGAGAAAGGGTGCAGGCAGGTCCAACAGCCATATTCCTTGATACCCTTCACGCGCAGGTAGCAAAGCGGTTGAGATGCGCCTTGAGAGGTGGCGTTGAGTTTGACGACAACGGGCTTCAAGCCACGGTGGCATTGGCTCACCTTTCACCCACAGGTCAATGAGCCCTAGAGCACGATTGGTCACTCCCATCAGAGACGCCTCGGCAAAGCTGCGAACCATGAGTGGAACGTCTCGTCCCTTGCGCAAATCACAGAGCGCGCCAATCAAGCGAAGTAAACGCAATCGCAGTTCAATGTCGAAATTGACAAATGCGTTGGGTGGAGGCAAGTTCCCCCATAATGTTGAACGAGACATCCAACGGATACCAGTGGTGTCTGCACCAGCATGGCGCATCAACCAAAATCGGAGGTATCCTCCCGGGTCCATCTCAAGGATTTGCAAGGCCCTGAGGCCGATTTTGAAACCCTATTTGAATCACTGATGGGGGACCCAGGCTCCACTTTCAGAATCGAATCGCATCATGCTACCATCGGGGTTCTGACACCAAGTATTGCCAGCCTCGTCAGCCCATGTTTTCTGGCCATGCTCGTTGATTGTGGCATGGCTTGGTGCCATAGCATTGGAATGTTGTGCCTGAACATCAGTTTCAGTTTCAGTGATGGTAGTTTCCGTTGCGGCCTCAATACCGGCCATAGCATAGATGTCTTCTGCAGGTGCCGGTTCAGAGGAGAACTGTCCGTCGTAACCTTCCTCTTGACGGCCGTTACGTCGCATCATGAACAGGGCTGTAGAGCCAATAGCGACGAGAATCACAATCACCAACACAACCCAAAATGGCATTGAGAGTCCACCCTCAGCGACACTTCGACTTGCATCCCTCGGATAGAAGTCTGCTGCATCACCTACGCCATCACCATCACTATCTGCAATTTCCGTTGGATCTAATGGGAAGGCATCCAAATCATCGGTGACTCCGTCGTTATCACTGTCTAGTTGGCTGAGCCCACATCCGACGGTATTCACAGACTCCCCAGCTGGTGTGTTTGGACATTGGTCGGTTGCATCGGCAATCTGATCTGAATCACCATCGAGTTGCTCAGGAGCACAACCGTCCGGGTTTGCACTCCAGATTGTCATGGTGTTATCACACTGATCCAAATCATTGGTGACACCATCACTATCATCATCAAGTTCTGACGGTGCACAACCGAATCCATCGACAGTAGAACCAGCAGGGCTGTTTGGACAATTCGTATCCATGGCATCATTGACACCATCGCCATCACCATCTCTTTGCGTCGGGTCACAGCCATTCGCATCGGCATTGAATCCAGGTTGGGTCATGGGGCACAAATCATCGGCGTCCATGACATCATCACCGTCGGTATCGCGTTGGGCAGCGCCACATCCAGTGCTGTCAGCGGTATCGAGTGTTGAAGTGTAAGGGCACAG
>NZXM01000042.1 GCA_002701965.1 Methanobacteriota archaeon
TCAAAGAGGTGCATTGGTTGGAGTGCCTTGTCGCCATGGTTGAGAGTCAAAAGCCCCGGACCGACTTGGTCGAAGAAGACCCCTTTGCCCGAGCAACACAATCGACCTCTCACGCGGGTTGGAAGGCCGATGGAACTGGACGAACCCAATCAGGTCTACGAATCGTTCAAGTTCAATTCAGTCCGTTTAACCGAGGATTCACACAATCCTATCGGCCCGCCCCCACGCTCCACACAGGGTCGTTCTGGCATTTCTCCCAAACAGAATTGAAGGACCTCGGCATCTCACTACTCGCCTTCTCACTCGGCCTCTCTTTCGTATTCAATCGCGGGGTCATTGGGGGCATGCTGTCTTTAGGGCCTGCATTATTGGTCAAGATCCCGGCGTTTTTCCTACTAGCAATGGTGGCTTTTGGTCCCGCTTTCATCATCCACGAATTGGCTCACAAATTCGTCGCCAAATACTATGGCTGCTGGGCCGAATTCAGAGCAGACCCAGCCGGCCTTCGAACGGGTGTGATGATCGCCTTCTTCATCGGCTTCTTGTTTATGGCACCAGGCGCAGTGATGGTTGCTGGCAATGTTAATCGACGCCAAAACGGAATCATTGCTTTGGCTGGTCCTTTCTCTAATCTCATACTATGGGGCATTGGTCTACCATTCTACGTCCTCTTTGCAGATACCATCTTCGGCGTAGTTGGCCTGCTTTGGCTTGTTGCAAACGCGATTTTGGGGGCATTCAATATGCTACCATTCGGCCCACTCGATGGCCGTAAAATAAAGAATTGGTCAGAGCCAGTATTCTGGATATTCCTTACGATTTTCATCACCCTGGCATACTATTCCATATTGGAGCCGGAAATACTTGCTGACCTCATTTAATGACGGGTCAACATTCAATACCTGTAGGTAGAATTGGCCTTTATGCAGCCACTAGTCTTGACCAACGACGGCTCTAATGTCACTTCAGTAACCCAACCACCATCAAATCCGCAAGTACCCATCACGGTGTCCCAAAACCCAATTGCAATGACGATCGGGATGGTATGTTTTTTGCTGGTACTTCCTGCAATGATTGTGGCACTTTTTGAATTCATAAACCAAGATGAATACCTGTATTACATGGAGGGCACCTTCGGCTCCTTGGTTTATTCAACCACCATCATCACCATCTTACTTCTTTCTGGAGGTTACCTCACGGGACTAATCAGATCTAATGTGCAAAAGATGACATGCGGAGGCATACTGATCGGCATAAGCTCACTAAATTTACTCTTGAGAATATTCTATCTCCTTGACTACCATTCAGAAATGAGTCAATATTTTGACGAATCCCTTTTCGAAATGATGTTTTGGCCTATGCATCATGAACAACTAGAACTGGCATTCCTGGGAATCATCATTGGTGGCCTAATGATGAATAGTAGTCACAACCAAGAACAACCCTTGGCGACAACTTCACCAATATTCCAGTAATCAACTGATTACAGGTAAGAGTTCAGAATGGGCTGGTGGTCCAAATGCAGGAAAATCATGGTTCCATACCATGTCATCAAATCGATTGAATTAATCAAATTCTGTTGCCCGGTCCCATAATCGTTCTCCATCCAATACAACATTTCATCGATTGTATCGCATGTTTGATGATAGCAATCGTAACCGTCAACCAACCCACCAAATCCAACCGTCACTGTATCAATCGCTTGGAATGAAGCGTGGTCACTTCGAGCCGTCGTTGCTTCATTGATGATGACCCCAGCTTCACCTGACTCTGCCCAAGCACTGGTCAACTCACCATTGAGAACTGCCAACTGTTCCTCAACCCCCAACGCATCTCCTGCCAACCATTCGGCAAGATAAACCATCTTTGGTTGATTGATTGTATTCTCATCCGTATCCGGCCCGATGTAGACTCTGAACGGCCAATTCTCTTGACTGGCGGGGTAAGACCCACCCCCATCTGGACCAACTCGGTCCGAAGGCGTTCCATTGCCCGGCCAATTCACACCACCCATGTCGATGTTGATGTAATTGGAGATCGTAATATCGTCAGGGATATCTTCGACCCATGCGATACTACCGCGCTTTCCACCTTCTTCACTACTCCACAAGCAGAACACAATCCCCCGTCTTGTTGGAATACTGAACATCGCTTCAGCCATATTCAAAACCACTGAAGTGCCAACGGTGTTGTCATATGCACCCACAAAGGTGCCGTAACCTCTGGGCGCACCCTGATCGACAGGTGTAGGTGCGATAATGGGCGCAATATCGAAGTGAGCCCCAATCACCATCCATTCATCAGGGTACTCGTAACCCTCTTTGTATGCACAGATATTGTATGCTTCAGGATTCGCCTCGATATACTGGAATCGATGTCTTTCGATGTTTTCGTATCCGTACTCAGTAAATTCTTGCACAAGGAAATCCGCACCACATTCGTAACCCGGGCTTCCTGTGCCAGCCCACCGATTCAAGTAACCCTTGGCTTGGTCACAAGTATCGAAAGGATCGTACGTCTCATCAGAAATTACAGACAGCATATCGAACGTTTCGAGCCCCGAAACGATTCCAGTGCTGTGCGCACCCCCTTGTTCGATTGAGACACCAGATGCAATCGGGCGCTCAACCTCAACCAATTTGATTGATACCGAGCTGCCTACATCAGAACTGTTCGCCAATTGAGGGAATCCACCCTCACGCTCCGCGTCGATAACCTGTACGCCACGGGTAGCCTTCATACCACCTTCAGCCCAACTCTTCCAGGAGATATTCCCCTCGCGAATCGGAAAGAAGTCACGCCCCGGCTCACCAATGAGTACCGCAAAGTAATCGGCTCTAGGTGGAATGAGGATGACGATTTGATCATCACCTCCTGCATCTAAATCCAAGATAGTGCCATTTTGCACAAAGCCCGTATCCGACTGGACAACCAAGTACGGAATCATCACCCGCATTGCACTGTCAGCCTTGAAATATACACTCTGAAAAATCCCAGCTGTAAGTGGATCCGGGGACACATCCAAATCATCAGCGCCAAGACCTCCACCATCATCATTGCCAAAGCACCCTTGAATGCTCGCACTGAGCATTAGGAAAACCAGCAGCAGCGGCAAAGGACTTCTGCGCATCATGTCTCCGATTCTTGATGCCTTGTTGAAACCACCGCTCGTGCGCGCGAAGCCTGTAAAGCAACTTATTGATAGAAAATTGAACAACACGTCAAGCTACCATCGGCCGCACGGATATGCTCCATGTCGACACTTTGAGTGGTAAACCCAATCGCCTCTAGAATTCTTTGTGTTTCAGGATAATCTGCAGAGATCAAAACCTTTCCCGACTCAAACCCAATCACATTGGCCGCATAGGATTCATGATTGGGGATCCAAACGACTTCCACACCTTCTGCTTCAAGTTCTGCAAATTGTTCAGGCACGATGTGTCCCTCAGCAGCCACCAACATACCAGGTTTAGGCGAAGAGCAAATGGTCGTCAAATGCAAAGTCGACTCGGGTACTTCAAACACCTTAGTGGTAAAACCCCGAGTCAATGCAACTCCACTGAAGAATTCGATTCCAGCCATGTTGGTGCGGGTGGAATGACCAACTAAGAATCGATCATCAAAGAAGATGACATCTCCACCATCCATTTTTGCCCCCTCAGGCATCTCGAATACTTCCAAGCACTTGCCCAAAAATTCCCGCACAGCCACTTGTTCTCCACGTCGGCTTGGGTGTCCCATGTATGGAATCACAACAGCATCACCAACGACCACCCCAGCATCTTCGACAAAGGTACAATCTGGATAATCGGTAAGACCGGGTAGGATCTCAACCTCTACTCCATTTTCTTGGAGTGCGGCTACATAATTTGCATGCGCCACTCGACTTGCATCGACATCGGTTGGACCGGTTCCGAAATAGTTGGCCAAGGCCTTGGTGAAGTTTGGGGAAATGTCCCGAGTTAACGCCCGAGACCGCTTTCTTTGGCTCCACAGAGTAGCCATCAATCAGAGTCCGAACGAAGTAGTCTCATAACGGTTGGTATTGAGATAACGTGTAACCAATTTTCCTGAAAGCGGAAATATGCATTGAAAATAATAATGTATTTTGGTAATTAAATGGTGCAGAGGGCAGGATTTGAACCTGCGAACCACTGAGGACTAGGACCTCATCCTAGCGCCGTTGACCAAGCTTGGCAACCTCTGCAAGTGTAACCTTGCGACCGACCCTATTCTTATCAAAGCGACGGGGTAAATTTGGGCAATATCTTCACGACCCAGCACCTCAAGTAGGGGATTCTCCCCCGCCCAATCAATGGCCACAGACCGAGTTCCAATGGGTCGGATGTTCATCGATGATGAAATGCTGGAAACAGCGAACCGCATTCTCGCATCCGGCCAGTGGATCAAAGGCCCCGAATCGAAAGCCTTCGGTGCGGAATGGGCTGCTTATTGCGGGGCCCTTGGAGGCACACCTTGTAGCAATGGATCCGTTGCACTCATCGCAGCACTGCATGCATTGGATGTGGGGCATGGAGACGAAGTCATTGTCCCCAGTCATACGTACATCGCTAGCGCAACCTGTATCAATTTGGTTGGTGCTACACCGAAGTTCGTCGAAGTTGAGGAGGACTACTACACCCTCGACCCCGTTGCACTTGAAGCCGCCATCACCTCGTCGACAAAAGCCATCATCGGTGTACACTTGTATGGGCAACCGATGGACCCTGCAATTTTTGAAATTGCATCCAAACATGGAATTCCCGTTATTGAAGATTCAGCTCAGGGCCATGGCGGCTCATTGAATGGTCAACGAATTGGCTCATTCGGGGACATCGCCACATTCTCTTTCTTCCCTAGCAAAAACATGGCCGTGGGCGGTGACGGTGGAGCGATTATCACCACCCGTGAAGACCTCGTCCAACGAATATCGACCTTCATTGATCACGGGCGTTCGGATAAATATCGAAACGACGTATTGGGTACCAATTTCCGGCTTTCAGAAATCCAGTGCGGCGTGGGTCGGATTCAACTTAAACACCTAGATGGCTGGGTTGCTCGGCGGAATGAAATTGCCGCACGATACAATGCCGCATTCTCTGAAATACCACACATCAAGAACCCAAAAGTTCGATCCGGTGCAGTACACGCATGGCATCAATACGTGCTACGTGTGGGGGACCGCGAAGCCTTCCAAGCGCACATGAATGAGATGAACATCTCCACCGGCATTCATTATCCGATTCCTTGTCACTTGCAACCCGTTTATGCGGATCACTCCCAAGGAACAGAGGGCTCACTCCCATTGACCGAATCGATTTGTAGCGATATTGTCAGCATCCCCGTGATGCCACTATTGACTGACGAGGAAGTTGACCGAGTGATTGAAGCGGTACAAGCTTGGCAACCTTAGTCCCAATCTTCTTGCCAATCACACCAGGGATCACGCGCTAGTGAACCATTGCCAAATCGTTCGTCATTGGTGACATCATCGCCAAGCCATTCGGGTTTGGNGAATGAATACTCTACACTAGGTACTTCCAACTCAGCCATTACCAATCCATGGTTGTCTCCCTCGAAGACATCAATCTCCCAAACCAGACCACCTTCAGCAGGAATGTTGTATCGATTTTTCATCACGAATGGAAATCGAAAAGAGGCCACCAAATCCTCAACATCCTCTTTCAGCACCTCAAATTCCCACTCTGCGCGACTGTAATTCACCATCTCTCCTTTCACAGTCACGAATGCTTGGTGATCCCGAAGGCGAATTCGAGGCGTCACCTTACTTTCCTCAATCAGGTCAGTCAGCCCTGAAACCGCATCCGCTGGCAATTGTTTGACCAGTACGCGANCNTCAAAACAGAGATTTCCNTCGATCAACTCGATTTTCCATTTTGGCAAATAGCATTGGATGATTTTCGAAGGCCGACCCAATGCCGGGAGTGAAGNNNCATCAGGAATGAAATAGCGATACTCGATTTCCACCGAGTTGCTGCCCATATGGTGTGGTTATAGTAGAGGGACTTTGAGCCTGATGCAACCCACCCCTTCAAGCGAAGACCACACATCCCAAAACCATGGGAGAGCCGAAAATTCATTCCAGCGGAATCGTAGACGTTGATTTCGGTGAAGGCGTCACTCTTGTCGACCCAGTGAACCTGTATGGGTGCACACTGGCAGACGGTGTGTTTGTGGGCCCGTTTGTAGAAATCCAGCGTAGAGTCAGTATTGGAGCGAGAACTCGAGTTCAATCCCACGCTTTCATCTGCGAACTCGTGACCATTGGAGAAGACTGTTTCATCAGCCATGGAGCGATGTTCATCAATGACCCTTTCAAGATNGGAGGGCCGGCACGTGGAGATCAGACACAATGGAAAGAAACCCACATCGGAAACCGTGTGAGTATCGGAACCAACGCCACCATCATGCCAGTCAGCATTTGTGATGATGTTGTGATTGGTGCGGGNAGTGTGGTCACAAAGGACATCACTGAATCCGGAACGTATGCAGGTAATCCAGCACGCCGTATGTCGTAGGTGACAACATGTCTCNCCTGGCAAAGATCGCCGAACATCCATTGATGAAATCGTTCATTCTATTCTCAATATTCCGAGCATTCTACGGTGCAGGAATTTTGGTTGTAACTTATTTCATTGACCGTGAAACCTCAATTCCATGGTGGCTATTCCTTCTATTCTCCATGGTATTTTCACGATTTTTATTTCGCCTAATCAAACGAAATAGGGGGGATTTCAACGAGTAAGCCCGCGAACCCCTTTACATTCCGACGAACCGGACACATCGTACGCAACCGCAGTGTTCTCGCTGCGATGACGAACAAACAGAGTCACGCTGATGGAACCCTTTCCGATGAGGAGATCAATTGGCTTGTCAAGCGTGCAGAAGGTGGCTTTGGAATCATCACAACCGCCGCAACACATGTCGTTCCTGAGGGGCAAGGGTGGGATGGTGAAATGGGTGTTTGGGGCGATCATCAGTTGCCCGGGCTTACGCGAATGGCAGACGAAATCAGAGACAATGGTGCGATATCCTTGGCGCAGATTTTCCACGGNGGAATGCGCTGTCCTCAGCGCCTCACATCGGTTCAACCTATCTCCGCAAGTGTAAACCCTACAAACGATTCAGAGAANGGTGAAACCAGAGCCTTGCAAGAATCAGAAATCGAGGACTTAATCGANGCCTTTNCNATGGCCGCAGCNCGCTNCGAAAAAGCCGGNTTNGATGGAGTTGAAATCCATGGAGCCCANGGGTACNTGATNTGTCAATTTCTNGGAACTNTGACCAATCGGAGAACNGATCAGTGGGGAGGNNCATTGCNAAATCGNGCNCGNTTTCTGATGAAAATTATTGAAANAATCCGCCAAAAGACAAGCGAATCATTTCTTGTTGGGGTCCGAATTTCACCTGAATACAATCAGATCGGAGTCGTACTGGAAGATTCTCTAGATTTGGTCGATCTATTGGCAGAATCAGAAATCGACTTCTTACATATTTCGTGCTGGGATTGCTTCATCCCTCCAACTCACAGTGACGACCCTCGAATGGTGACGGAGATATTCGCAGAGCGGTTGGCAAACCGCTTGCCGATGATTAGCTGTGGAGCCGTCTGGTCGACCAAGCACGCACAACAAGTCATGGAACAAGGCGCAGATTTGGTCGGAGTTGCCCGAACTGGAATAGGACATTCGGATTGGGCAAGTCATTTGCACAATCTCGATTATGACCCACAGCGCCCCCCATTTACCGCTGAACACCTTCTTTCAGAGGCTCTCAGTGAGAAATTCATCGAATACATGCGTAATTGGAAAGATTTCGTAGAATCTTAGCCTGATTATGCGTTTTCAAGACAAACGGGGTGTGTACATTCGGGTACCTGGTAATACTGCCTTGTCTCAGGGTCAAAGATATCGAGTTGGAGAGTTGAACCCGCATCATTGACAGTGACGATTGACGATGCTGCAGATGGCAAGTAATCCTCACCAGTACTCATCAAACTCAATCGAATCGTATGTCCCGCAGCAACTTCAACATCCATTGGGAAGAATTCCATCAGGGCAGTGATTTCTTCGAAGGGCGCGCCCCACGACTGCTCATCCGATCCTCCAGCATGATATCTGAGATCCATGATTGCGTGTCCAATGTGAATGCAGGTTGAGCCATCACAATCCTCCAGAAGCGCATAGATTTGGCCCCCCACCGTCATGGTATTCACATTGACATGGAGACGAGGAAGCCCACCGAAGTACAAGTCTTCCTCGAGTGGTGGAGTCTCATAAACAGGTCCCGAATTTGCATCAGGTAGGATGGTGTTTGAACCTCCAGCTGCGGCAAGTTCAGTACTGCCCAATTCCCACAATATCTCAGTAGTCTCAGACATCGGGTATCGATCCTCCAATCGCCACGAACCTTGGTTTGATTGAATTTCTACACCCAACCACGGCTTTTCGCCCTCATCTTTCAGGTAATAGGAAAACCATTCCAACAAATCTTGCATCCAATCCATTCGAACCATTTCAGGATAAGCTTCGACACCCCGACCCACACCACTTCGATCAAACATGATGTCGGGCCGATCCGGATAATCGTGGTCCCATTGTCCAAACAACCCCTTCGCTTCGATGCCTTGATCGTAGAGTAGGTTGATTGTGGGAACTGCCATGTGAGGGTCAACGTTCCAATCATGCATCCCTTGAATCAAATATACGCTACCTTCGTAGTTGTCCAAAACGCGATCTAGGAAATATCGCTCAGCCCAATAGGTGCCTGCAGCTTCACTACCCCACATCCACGCCGATACACCGGTTCCTGGACCGATGATGTAGTCAGGACATGCATTTTGCAAATCCTCCGCATCCCCATCAATCCCATAACTTCCATACACACCATTGTGCATGATGGGCGCTCGCGCCTCACTACTTCCATTCCTCCACATCAATTCCATGACTCCAATGAGTCCTGAGATTGGTACAATGGTGGCGAGGTGCTCATTGCCAAACATCGCCGCTTGCCAAGGGGTGCTCCCATCGTATGATTTTCCTATCATTCCTACATTCCCGTTGCTCCAATCTTGGGTACCCAACCAAGTCACCGCAGCATCCACGCCGAGTTGTTCTGCATTACCCATCAAGTCCATGCAATGGTTTGAACGCCCCGTCCCCATGACTGCGACTTGTGCAAACGCATATCCATGAGGCACAATTTGTTCGATGATCATTTCACCAAGCCAAGTCCCAGCCTCTTCAATTCCAGGCGTACTCACAGAAGCTTCATCGAAATAAGGTCCAAATTCAGCGATCACTGGAACCGTCACACCCTCTTCAACCAGAGGGATCCATACAGCCAGACTGACCTTTCCATTGGGCGCAGCACCACCCTCCTCAAGCGGTAAATCAAACTCCACAAAGTGATGTGTACCACTCCACAGACTCTCGCCATTAGGGCCGGTTAGAGACCCGTTGTCCAAGACATAAGAGTGCGAATCATCGGTCACGAAATCGACGAGATGTCGCTCCCAAATTGGGGGGTAGTCACCAGTTTGATCTTTGGTAATCTGGCTGACGAGTGAAGATGTCAAGATTTGACTCACCAGTAAGGCAACAATCCCGATGGCCACCAATCCCCCCAAAGCCCA
>NZXM01000006.1 GCA_002701965.1 Methanobacteriota archaeon
ATGGTCTCGTAACTTAGGCACTNTGGAATTTCTCAAGNTTGATGANGTCGCCTAGGCGCTCCTCCACATCAGATTTAATCGCNTCTAAACTGACTTCAGATTCCGCTTCTGCNCGCATCACTAGAATTGGTTCAGTGTTNGAAGGNCGACACAAATACCAGCCATCAGGATAGCGTACACGAACACCATCGACAGCACTGTATTCCATGTCAGCATANGCTTCACGTACCGCATTCATGGTCTCCTCTCGGCCACCAGTCAAGGGGACCTTTGCCTCCCCGGTGGAAGGATAGGAAGGAATGCCATCGAACANGGAAGAGAATGGTTTGTTGTCTTGTGCAACCAACTGAATCAATCGAGCTGTNGCATACAGAGAATCATCGAATCCATTCCATCGGTCGTGGAAGAAGAAATGCCCACTCATTTCGCCTGCCATCGGTACTTCGGGATTTTCACGGAGTGCCTGTTTCAGGAACGAGTGTCCTGTTCGCATCATGTGTGCAATTCCACCCGCGGCTTCGATGGTTTGNTCCAAGGCCATNCTNCACTTNACNTCATGAATCACCGTTCTCGCAGCATCACTGGCATCTGCGGGTACGCGCGAGAGGATATCTCTGGCAAATACGGCCAACAATCGATCGGGATGAATGAAATTTCCTTGCTCATCTACAACACCGATTCGGTCTCCATCCCCATCAATACCAATCCCAAATTCAGCTCCAGTTTCAACCACTTTTGCTCCAAGTTCGACCATGTTCTTCGGACGTGTNGGGTCCGGNGGGTGATTGGGGAAGGTATTGTCCCATTCACAGTGAAGAGGGTAGACTTCACAACNCAGTTTTTCACACAGTTCCACCATGAAGGGGCCAGGAACAGCATTGGCTGAATCAATGACAACCTTGACCGAACGATCGGGCAGTCCAGCCTTTTCAATGACGTCAGCCATGTACGTGGTGAGGAAATCTCCGGCATCCATATGGTTCCCTGAACCGGTTCGGAATTCTCCCGATTCAAACACAGATCGAAGATCTTGAATTTCGTCACCTGCCATTGCAGCGGTGCCTCGGCACATCTTGAATCCGTTATACTCAGGAGGGTTATGACTGGCGGTAATCATCACACCCCCATCCACCTCTAGGTTTGCCGTTGCACTGTACAANGNNCCNGTNGTNCANATGCCCAAATCATNCACGTCACATCCTGCNGACATCAATCCNTNNACAAATGCNGCATGNAGTTCAGGNCCNGATTCNCGNATGTCNCGACCGATNGCNAGNGAGCNNCAATCNAGGAANGTTGGGANTGCTTTNCCAAGTCGCTCAGCAAACGCAGGTGTGAGTTGCGAACCTGCAATCCCACGAATATCGTANGCCTTGAACGTCTCAAGNGCCCAATCGCTCATGGTGCCTCGACAGGGACTTTATTCAAAGTCNCACCGATTGAATGTTGAATTTATTCTAGATTTTCCCCNTGTACACGNGTGGTCATNACATAGACTACAATGAGTGTGATGAGGTCGATTCCCAAGATGATGTAAACAAGGAAACGCCAATCTGGATAACTGGTCCAAACCCAGACNCCNACAATNCANTCNGTCAGGAAAATNCCCANCAANATCGGGATCAACATGGGCCATGTGAGAATCCCAGCGGGTTTCTCATCAAGATAGGGTGAGCCGGGCATGCTTACTCACAGCACTTCTTGTCGTAGGCTTGCACTACAATTTCAACAGCAGCACCACGGGGCAATGCAGCGGCTTCAAAGGCGGCTCTTGCGGGTGGAATTTCGACATCTGCAAGCCAAGCGCCATAGATCTCGTTCATGTCAGAAAAGTCGTTGATATCATCGAGTAAGACTTGAGCGAAGGTCACTTCATGCTTGGTTGCACCTGCTGCAGCCAGTAGTGCGTCAATCTTGTCCAGACTGGCTTGAGTTTGTTCTCGAATTCCACCTGCCTCAGGGGCNATTTGTCCAGCCAACCAAATGACTCCGTTTGCTTTCACTCCGGGGCTGTATGGGCCGAAGACCTTGCCGCCTGTATCAATGCGCTCTTTCGCCATGGATGCGGCTTGCACTGATGGAACATGAGCGTTCGGTTCATTCACTCCCGACGATTCGAGGAATCATGCGCACCTGTTGGGTNGTTGATCATCCGGCGCATTTCCAGTTGTTTCGACAATGGTTTCGGGCGGANGACATTCTCATTGTTGCTGAGCGACAAGAACTCGATGCGATGCTGACCATTGGTCTTNAGCANGAAATTCTACGCGTACCTCGTGTACAAGGTTCCTTTCTACAGAAGGTTGCTTTAGGCCGTGAAAGACAAAAATCGACNCGNCAATTTCTGAAATTAAATCCAGTTGACAGAATCATCTCGAAGGGAGCTCCATTTGAGTTGCGAGCCGCGAAAGGATTGGTAGCAGAACGATGGTACCTCAGCGACACTGAAGCGAATACTGCAGCCCATCGATTGGCAAAGGCGACCCACATTCTTTTGCCCGAATCTTGGCAAGGGAAGTTGAAGCCTACACATACCTATCCTGGTATTTTGCCACAGGCCTACGTCCCTCAGAATTGTGATGCATGGGGTAGTGCAAGAGGCCAAGTTCAGATTCAATTGGGCATTCCTAGCGAAGATTTGGTCGTTTTCCATCGAAAAATCATTGGTGATGGGGCGCATGATGGTGCTGAAATCGTCAATTATGAACCNGCAATACGCAAAATGCAGGTCCATTTCGTCGAGAACAAGGAATCTACAGCTGCGATGGATGGCTCTGCATGGGAATTCCCGGTGCAAGCCACGCTCTTCGATGGGGTCATCACGGGAAGTACGACTCTGGCCGCAGAAGCCGTCGTCCAAGGCGTTCCAACGTTACTGATTTCGAAAGCCAATCGAGGCTTCCTAACTTACCTCTCAGACCAGCCACACTTCTTCCATTGGAATGAGGACGATGTCTATGATGGCCGGTTCAATCAGATGGCCAAGGACTGGATGGAGTGTATGCGTTCAGTCAGAATCACGGGTCGTACTGCTGTGGCAGATGACACCAAGTCTAGATTGATTGAATTATTCGGAAAGCCAATCGCGTAGAATTTCCATGTGGTCGCCGGCAATCGGCAATTCACCATCAAGGACCAACTCAATCGGCCAAAAACGAGCATCTGCGGCATCATCGCCTCCGACGGGTTCACCTTCAGCCTCAATCAGATAGACGATGCTGACGATGTGTTTACGAGGATCACGATCTGGATCACCCTTGGCATCCAACAATCGAACGATTCGACCAGTCAATCCAGTTTCTTCTTGCAATTCCCGAAGTACAGCATCTGTCGGATCTTCTCCATAATCGACGAATCCACCGGGTAGTGCCCAAGCACCTTTCCAAGGTTCATTGCCTCGTTGAATCAACAACACTTGATTGCCTCTGCGAACTGCGGCATCCACAGCCAAAGCGGGGTTACGATATTCCAAGGACTCACTCTCCGAATCGACGCTTTCGGTTTTGGTAGGCCTCAATCGCCTCTAGCAAATCAGTCTTGGAGAAGGATGGCCAGTAAACATCGGTGAAGTAATACTCAGCGTAGGCGGATTGCCACAGTAAGAAATTGCTAATACGCTCTTCGCCTGAGGTTCGAATCACCAAGTCCGGATCGGGCATATCTCCAGTCCACAACCGGTTGCTGATTTCTTTTTCATCAATCGCATCCAGTTCAAGTGTACCCTTGGCATGCTCTTTTGCAATCTCTCGAACTGCTTCGATGATTTCCTCACGACTTCCATACGCCAAGCAAACCGTAAACACAAATTTGTCATAATCTGCAGTGACTTTCTCCGTATTTTCAATGGCCTCTAAGACATTTTGTGGCAGGAGATCCATTCTGCCAACAACTCTGACTTTGACATGATTTTTGTGAATTCGCTCATCGATTGCTAAATCATTCAAACCTTCCACATAGAGGTTGAACAATGCTTCCAACTCATCCGGCTTACGACTGGAAATATTCTCTGTACTGAGTGCGTAAACGGTAAGATAGGGTACACCGATTTCCAGGACCCAATCCATCACTTCCTCGAGTTTTTCCTTCCCCGCTCTATGACCCAAGGTGGCCGCCAGTCCTGAATTGGAGGCGTATCTTCGATTACCATCCATGATGATGGATATGTGTTCTGGAAGCTTGTCAGAAAGGACTCGAGTTTGCATTCTTCGCATTCGAACACGGTCGGTTCTTGAGACAATACTCCAAGCATATCGTGAGTTTGCCATCCAGCGAGCAGGGCCGCGAATGATTCGCCATTTCAACAGCCAATGGGCGCTTCGGTCAAGTATGCGACCAAGCCAACCCATGTTTTGTCGAAACCGCTCCACCTCTTGATGCAATCGGGTGGCTTGATAGCGTGAACCGAGTGGGCCGCATATGCGCCGCGAGGTTGTCTACATCCTCACCATCAGCATCGGTCTGTGGGTCGATCAGAATGGGACTGACTGGCCACTCAAAGGCGAATATATCGTCAATATAGTTGTCTGGAGTATCTTCGCCGCTATTTTTGCACAAGGTGATCGAGTAGAGCGGATTGAGATGCTTACCGTCTTGGCATTTGCCACACCGATGGAATTGTTCTTCACCGAAGTCTGGCATCTCTATGAATACAGAGAAGGCATGATGCCACTGTTTGTCCCTGCTGGTCATTGGTTCCTGTTTGATTTGGGCCGTCGCTTTTCCAAACATCTACCTGAGCACTGGGCTTGGCCATCGATTGTTCCCTTTGTCCCCCTTTCGATTTATTTCGCCTATCAGGGGATTGACACATCGGGTCTTTTGCTACTCTTGGCACTCTTTGGGTTCATGCAATGGGGGCCAGAGCGGCGACTGTATGCAACCATGGCTTGGCTGGCATTGGCCATGGAATTGTGGGGCACTTATCTTGGAAATTGGGCTTGGTTTGCAGAGGTCCCATGGACTCCTTTGACCGCTTGGAATCCACCCTTGCTTTGTGGTGTAGTATANGCATTGGGTGACCTTTTNGTNAATGTCNCCGTGAATCAATTTACNGATGATAAATAGCGANNTNANAAAACAATACATTACATANTGAGTCCGNACGCTTTNGCCTATGAGNGGTCAGGANANTGACATCCACACAGTNGACNTGNATCGCTCAAAATTCAGCCGAATCATTTGGTTCATNCTTGGATTNNCAGTCATGTGTATTGGACTGNTNGGGATTGTTGTNCCAGGATTACCAACCACACCTCTCATGATTCTCGCAGCCGCATGTTTCGCGAAATCAAGTCAGAAATTTTANGATTGGATCATCNANAACAAAATGTTTGGACACCATGTCAAAAACTACCGAGAAGGCAAGGGTATNCCAAAGAAGAGCAAGCCAATCATTTTGGGGACCATGTGGACCTTTGTGTTGTTTGCAGTGCTTATCGCAATTCCAGATAGTGCTCCAGATGTCTCGAGNATTGCCACCCTCGTACTGGCTGTAATCGGGACGATTTTCATCCTTCGAATTCCTAACCTGTGACGGTTGGTTGNTCNAANGCNTTCTCNACNAGAACTCCGAGTCCACGAATCCAACTTGGATCATCATTCAAACAATTCACAACAGTCAATTCTTTGCCACCATGTTCGATGAAATGCTCGCGGATTTCAATNTCGAGTTCCTCNAATGTTTCCAAACCATCTGCAAGGAATGCTGGCGAGACAATCACAACCTTTGTTTTNCCATTTTCAGCCAGTTCCTCGATCATCTTTGTTGTCGAGGGTTGCAACCATTTTGCGGGCCCCAACCGACTTTGATAACTGATCGACCAATCCGATTCACCAATGCCCAATGCCCCAACGACTGACAGTGTGGTGAGCATACAATGGTGGGCATAACACATCGAATTCCCTTCGACTCCGATTGAGCAGCAATTGTNCACTTTTTGACAATGCTTACCGCTNGAATCNGCGCGCTTCACATGAGAGATGGGGAGCCCATGGTAAGAGAACAGTAGGTGCGCTCCATCTGTGAGNTGAGGCTTGATTGATTCTGCCAATGGNTCNATGAAGGCTGGATCAGCAGGGAAATGAGGCAANTCGATAATCGAGGGATTCCAATTCATTGCTTTGAGTTGCTTGTATGCATGCTTTAGAGAAGACTCAGTTGTCGCTTGAGCGTGATGAGGAAACAANGGGGCAAGCAACAATTCGTCAACACCNGACTGCNTCAATTTCTCCAACCCAGCTCGAATACTCGGATTTCCGTAACGCATTCCAACTTCACATCGAACGCTCTCCAAACTGGATTCAAGCGCATCCACCATTCTCCGTGTATAGACACGAAGCGGAGACCCTTCTTCCATCCAAATGCTCTCATATCGTGGGGCGATTTTTTTTGGACGTGTTCGAAGAATGATTCCACGGACGAGAAGATGCCGAAGTGGTGCAGGAATATCGATGACATCTGGNTCGAGNAGAAATTCTCGAAGATAGGTCCGAACAGAGCCTGTCGTCGGTTCATCAGGGGTTCCGATGTTCATCATCAGAACGCCACGTTTTCCCATGGCTNTTCGAATCTTGAAGAGGTTGTAATCTTTTGTCTACACACATTGGATATGAATGTGCTAATCATCTTTCATTTGGTGCGATAATCGAAGGGTAAGTTGCGAGATAATTGCCAATAAAGCTAGCATGAAACTCAGTCTGAAGACCGTGTGATAATCCCATTTACCGGGATTATCGACAGTTTCCGCCCATACAAAAGCGGCCACGATGGGACCAATGATTCGAGCCATTGCCCCATATCCCTCTTGAGCACCCATCACCCTTCCCAAGTCCAGGGAANTTGACTTTGCTTCCAAGGTCAATAGTGTGTTTTGTGTGGGTTGAAANAGACCGTTTCCAAGTGCGATAAATGCCATTGGAATCAGNACAATCACNAANGGTNTNGGGTTCAGNTATGGGATCCANCCAATCCCCAATCCACAAATCAAAATCCCAAACACCATCATTTTTCGAGAATCCAATCGTTGAGCNAATTTNCTTCNCATGAATCCACCTTGAACCANTACTCCTACGAGTCCAACAAAGGCGAAAATGTACCCGTTTGCTTTCGCGTCATAGCCNAGCCCTCCACTTTCAGTAGGCATNCCTGTAAACAGAATGAATGTTGTATGCATGATGGTAAATGAAGTCAAGAATATTGCATTCACTAGAATGAGAATTTGTACTGGACGAGAAAGGTCACGCACACGGATTAGATTGCCCACAAGTTGCTTGACATAATTTGTCTCTTGCTTCTCATTTGAGCGCGCTTCCAAAGGCAGACTTTCAGGAAGTTGTTTGATCGCCAAAACAAACGACACCAGTGAGAGCAATCCTGCAAACAGACAAGGAAGGAAATACGGATGACTTTCCCACCAAGAAGTCTCAAACACTCCACCAAAATTTGTGTATGGNTCGGTCATGATTCCTCCAATGAACGGACCTATCATGAATCCCAAACCGAATGCAGCACCNATCACACCCATTCTTGCCTTCAATTGCTCATCCGTACTGATNTCTCCAATGTAGGCGCGTGCAACTGCAATATTTCCATTTCCTGCTCCGGCCAAAAATCGGACAATCAATGCAAACCAAAGGCCCTGTGCNAANCCAAATGCGATGAAGAAAATCGTATTCGAAATCAAGCCGAACATGATGACTGGACGGCGNCCAACTCGATCTGAAAGAGATCCCAAGAATGGGTGTGAAAAGAAACTGTCCGAACGTGTATGCTGCCAGTACAATACCAACCCATAGGTCTCTCTGGCCAACATCGGTAAATCCATCTCCTGTGGCTAAATCTTGNATGAAGTAAGTCAAGAACGGAATGACCAATGTGAAACCAATCAAATCAATCAAGACAACNAGGAATAGGATTCCCATCCCACTCCGTTCAGTCTGACNCATGGTCCGTGCTACTGGTGGAGGGGGATAAGCCTTCATTNATTGNTTGATGANATTTCATCATTCAAAGACAATCGACGGCTGGTCACCCAATGCATTGAGNGTNCTCTTGCTGGCGTTGACCACAATNACNTCGCCCGCATANGGCCANGTNTTGAGATCGTGACTNGAATTNCCTGCATAAGCAAAATTGCCTTTCCCATAGCGTTCAGCAAGGGCTTTTCCTTTGGCTTCCATCCGTAGGTTGGTGATACCATCACTGGCCATCACATCATCNAANAGACCAACATNTTCTGCNATTTTCTTGGCGACAACTTCCTCTGAAGCGGTGCACAAAATCATCTCTCNNCCAGCGGCTTTTTGNTCCTTCAACCANGAGAGAAATGCTTCGTGATANNCCAACTCAGCGGGATCAAATTTGAGTCTNCGACCTAGAACNCGTTTCCATCGNGCTCGCTTNCCAGTCAATTCGAGAAATAACAACCATGGGAACAACCAGAATCGTGGTAAAACCACTCGACGAATGGTGACCCGCGACATGTCGGTGAGAATCANCGTCCCATCGAGGTCGACAGCGAGAGGCAAACTGGTTGGCTTTCCCATGTNGCGTAGACGNGGTCAAACCAATTTCAATCTGTCCTCTGCTTCGCAGAGATTTGATGTGGATGNGGCCTTTGGCAGTCNCGTGGAGATTGAATCCGAACCCTGGTTTCCCTCGGCAGCGGCCAAATCGGTTACCGATTCTTCTGGCCCCTCTCTGTCTGGGTTTACCTCACATGTGTTGCATGTTCGTTGGGACAGCTTACCCCTGCTTCTCCCGGATGGGGATTTGGCATCCACGGAGTGGTGGGAAAAACAGTCTGCAACGTGGGGCGAATGGGTATCCGGGACGCCCCAATCGGTTCAATCCAATTCCGAGGGTTGGCTTGTTGAGTTTGAGACACATCAGGCTCAGGTCTTGCCAATCGATGAAGATGGACACGGGCAGCGATTGGCAAAACTGGGTTGCAGTGAGTTGAATGTTGCGATTGGTGGAATCCAACATTCAGACCGAGATGTGATTTTGATTTTCAAGAAATTGAACTTGGAGCCCTTGCCACTGGATGCCAAATACTTGCAGATGGCCGGTCAATCATTGGGTCGTTTCCACACCGATTGTGGACGACAACTTGCCACACCAAACGATCAGCGAGCATGGAATCAGCGGTTGGAAGTACTGGAACCCCGAACACGCTCAGCAACGAAATGGCGGGCACCACATTCCACAGATACGCAGGGTACGATTACTCATCGAAATTTCAGCCTAGAGCAATGTCATNTGCATGAAGGAAGAGTTCTGATTGGAAACTGCATGGGTGGCATNCGAAATGCCTTGATTCCGCATACTGCCCCATCTCCTGCGATTCGAGATGTTGCATCCGCTGTCTCAACACTCTCTGCCCAACAGAAGCGNATATTTTGTGAGGCTTGGACATCAACNGCACCTGNGCATTGGTCCTCAAGCAAGGCATTGGATGGCCACAAGGGTGGTTTGNTGATTTGGGAGTATGAACAGCAATTACAACAACGTCTATTCCATCAAGCATGGGGGGNAAATGAGCCCCATAATGTGACTGAATTTCTCACTGAAGTCTCGACGGTTCAGAATGGCATGTATCGGGCGAGAACGATTGCNGCTGGTGCCATGATTTGCATCTCAATCCCAGTCATTGCAGCGTTGTACTGGTTGCTATACCCTGGTTCACCTTCACCAGATACTGTTGAAATGGGTGGGGTTGCAATCATCGGTGGCGTCGGATGGCTCCTACGCAGATTGTATCGATCAGTGGCTCCTATTCCTTGGTAAATTCACCATTGGAATAGGTATAGATTCGGGGTACACCTGTTGAAATCTCCAAGCCCAGAATTTCTTCTCGACTCAATCCTTCAATTTCCATCACAATNCTACGCAGACTGTTTCCATGGGCGGCAACTAGAACCGTTTTCCCCTCATTCAAATCGGGCATAATCGCTTCACTGAGGTATGGGAGTGTTCGTTCGGCACACATGGCCAAACTCTCACCTTCGGGCGGAGGAACATCGTAAGATCGACGCCAGATGTGAACTTGCTCTTCTCCATATTTTGCCCGTGTTTCGTCTTTATCAAGGCCCTGTAATGCCCCATAGTGGCGTTCATTCAATCGGAAATCACGATGGGTGGGGACCTCTCCAGAAACTCGGTTGCTTTCCATCACGATTGCTGCGGTTCGTTGCGCTCGAATCAAGTCGCTTGTGTGAACAACATCAATGTGGATGTCTGCCAAATCCTCTCCTGCTTTCTTGGCTTCAGTNTCCCCAACTTTGGAAAGTTCAACATCTGTCCAGCCGGTGAATTTGTTGGCAGCATTCCAAACGGATTGCCCATGTCGAAGGAGAATCAATGTAGCCATGTGTTCACCTAGTCCAATGTACGTTGATTACGAACACGTGGCTCATAGAATACGATACCATTTTCTTTGGCTAAACGAGCGACATTGAGCAAGAATTGCTGTCGTGCATCACGCTCATCCGCACCTCCATTGACATCCCAGTAAATGTTGCATGAAATCTCGATAGAATCCTTNGAAATNGCAGANACTTTNGCCCANGATGCATCCTCTTTCATNGTATTCTCATCGGTTCGAATCAAATCTCCAACACCATTGGTGAAGCTTTGCACAGCATCGGGATCACTGTCTAAATCGAGAGAGATCACAGGCTGATATCGTCGCCATCGCCGCTTGCCGAAATTTTCGATAGGCTTACTGGTGAGGTTTGCATTGGGAATCGTGACAATGGTGTCTACGCTTGTTCGCAATAAGGTAGTTCTCAAACTGATGTTAATGACTTCACCTTCACTTCCACTGACAAGAACCCAATCACCGACCCGGAAGGGTCGATCTAGCAACACTGTGACAGCACCGAATACATTGGCAATACTGTCCTTTGCGGCCAGTGCCAAAGCCAGTCCAGTAATACCGAGACCTGCGACCATGGTGGTTAAGTCAAAATTCAATGCATCAGCAATGAAAATGGAACCAAAGACGACGATACAGAATCGCAAGACACTTTCAACCGCACCGATGAGGGTCCGTTCGGCTCCATCCAACTCATCGTCATCATCCCAATATTCTACTACTGCTTGAACACAAACTGTGAGACGTAGTGCCCAGGAAATGATTGCAATCAGCATCACAACTTGGGCAATTGAAGGCAACCAAAAACCGACTGCAGAGGGCATCATTGCCGATGTTCCATCTGCCAAAGAAAGTGATGCACGCCACATGATTGCAGCTCCAACTGCAGTACCCAATGCCTTACTTGAGCCATGGATGGCGATTTCAGCCACAGGGCTTTTCTCGCACAAATTGTTGAACATATTTGGAATTGTCATCACTGCAATCAATCTTGTAATGAAAACCAATAGAACCAATGCGGCCAGTACACCCAAGGTTCCTTGATTGAATCCAAAGAACTCTTCACTCCAGTTTGGAACCATCTCGACAAACTTGTCCATGAACTTCGACTCAGGAGGGGGGGGTTCATCATTTCTCTGGGATTCATTCCCGGAACCGTCCCCTAAAGGGACGTTTCCGTCCGGGTCGCTCAAGCGGTCGATTCAAAGGCAGAACGCGTGTCGTCGATTTGGTTACCATGTCGTCACGCCGAATTCCAGCAGTTCTTGCAATCCTTTGCATGCTTGTCCCTATGCTGACCGGAAGCATCAGCACTGCCAATCAGGATGATGATTCATCAGGAGAGTCTCCTGAAGACATTTGGAGTACACAATACATCGAACAAATTCATCCCTGGGGTGGCAATGATCGAATCCAGTTCAAATCCTACCATGACTACTTTACAATGAAAGATCGTATGATGCAATTGGCAGAGAAGGATTACCAGTACCAAGGACAATCAGTCAATATCATGTCTTTCCACGAAGGTCTCAATGGTGGGACAAATGCTCGTGGTGTGGAAATGACAGTCAACAGCTACGAGGGCCACTTCTACAGTCATTCATCACCCTGGTTGAAGATTACGGGCGGTGGGGAAGAACTGAACGGAGTGGATGGAGGAGAATGCAATGACTTCGTTGGCGATTGTGGAAATTATGCTGATATTCCCGACATACAGATGATTGGAAATTTCCATGCCCGGGAATGGATGTCGTATGAAGTTCCAATGATGTTCCTTGAAACAATCGCTCACTACTACGGTATGGCTGGAATCGACAATGATGGCGATGGCTTGGTCGATGAGGACACTTGGGGCGATTCAGATGGAGATGGTCAACTCGATGATGATGGAGATTGCCTCTCCTTGGCATCAAATTTCCAAGACTCGAATGGTGATGGTATCGCCTGCGGTCCTGGTGATCTTGGTGTTGACGAAGACTTCTCAGAGCAGCAAATCACAGATTTGGTCAACACGCGTGAGATTTACCTCGTCCCGATGCTGAATGTCGATGGTAATCGATACGACCGTGAGGTATTCTGCGGCGAAGATGCTTGGAACTGTGATTCAGCAGGTTGGAGAAAGAACCTCCGTGACAACACAGTATC
>NZXM01000007.1 GCA_002701965.1 Methanobacteriota archaeon
TTGGAATGCAGTCTCGTTCTATGATCGAGGCAGTGGGTCTATGCCCGAACTTGTCATCGTTTACACCAATGGTTCGAATGCTGCTCCCAATGTACCCATTGACTTGACACCTGCCAATGGAGATTGGATTCTTAGTGGAGATTACACCTTTGAGGTAGATCAAACACCGACGCTAGAGTGGAATGAAACCGGGGTTACCGCCGCCAATGGTTGGCAGGTACAAGTTGACGAGTCACCTGGCTTCACATCCAGTGCACTGCTGACGTTCTCGTCATGGATTGATACCGGTGATTTCAGCGGAACATCATTCACATTCAACAGCAATCTGACTGCTGGGGAGTCATATTATTGGCGGGTACGGGGCATCTCTGCGACCGGTCAAATCGGTCTTTGGACAGCAGGTACCAATTTCGTAATCCCTGATTTAGATGTGACCACAGGACAAGAACTTGGCGATACATGGTACGCTGTGGAAGTGGGTCATGGCGATGTCCTCTCAGATGGAAGCTTGCCACTGTTCACGGACACTTGGATTTCTTGGGATTCCAACCATCAGAACGATACGCATGCCTCAGATGGCACGTTGTTTATTTCCGGGACTTCAAGCGCTTTAATTGACATCCCTCTGAATGGGGTTGGTGCACTGCCGATTCCTTCGAATGCTCGTTTGACAGGTGCTGAATTGATTTTTGAAGTTGCAACCAACAACTCGACAACTCCGAGTGTTGCAATGTTTGAAGTACTGCAGGATTGGAATGAATCTGCGACCGGTTTGACATACGATGGAGTGAACAATTGGTCATCCATCGGTGCACAAGGCGCGCTCGATCGTGCTGATTGGAGTTCGATTCAGTTCGATGTTGACGATACTGTAGAATTGGCATTGGATTTCACTGCCGCTGCTCAGGCTGCGATTGCAAGAGGTGATGCATCAATTGGTTTGATGATAAGTGCCGAATTGTACTCCAATGATCAACTTGTGTTGCATAGTACTGAAACTCAGTTTGAAGCCAATGAGCCGATTCTCCGCCTTGAATGGATGAATGGTACAGGTTCAATCCCGTCCTCATCCGCTACCCTGATTGGTCCCGCAAATGGGGATGTCTTGTGGGAGCATCCTATGATGACCTCTGGCGATAGTCCTACATTCAATTGGTCATATGCTAACTCCAACAATGTCGATGGTTGGCTGATTTGTGCGCTCATCAATGGTGATATTTGGGATGGCGGTGGCTGTGCACACAGTTACTACCACCCCTCATATTTTGACTTGCAAAACCTGACCTATTTCGAATCAGGAGCATTTGCCAATTTCCATGATTCTACTCGATCTTGGTTCGTTCAGCCCATCAATGACTGGATGCAGGGTCCACGCTCATCGATGGAGAGTTTCATTATTCCCAATGACATTGGTGGCTCAATTAACTCGACCGATCATTGGGTGGATCTCACCAACGGGAACGCATACTCTGCAACTGGTGCCTATGATATCGCAGAAGGGGCTTACATTGACTCATGCAATCCCAACTCGGCATATGGTTGGGGATCCAGTCACCTTTCGGTCGGATTATCCAATGGAGGTCCGGCTTGCTCTAATGCGGGTCATGAATCGCGTTCTCTATTGCGCTTTGATATTTCCAACGTCCCAATCATGGATGGTGATGCTTGGCAAGTTGTCGAGGCACATCTAGACATGTATCGAATCGGAGGTTCAAGCAGCTATGATACCGATGTTTCCATCTCTAGCGTTCATTGCAATTGGGTTGAGAGTTCGGTGACATGGAATCAGTGTTGGAACAACAATACTTGGCAAAGTCCAGGTGCTTATGGTGCAAACGATGCTGATGTACCTGCGGTCTCTACCAATGTCAGTGGCAATGGTTGGTATTCATGGAACGTTACTCAATTGATGCAGCAAGCGCACATCAGTGGTTCAGATGTCCTCAGCATGCTGTTTGCTTCCGAAGATCCAAATCTCTATGCTCGCCACAGCTTCATCTACGAAGATGCGACAGGAATTTACGAATCATTCCGCCCGATTCTAAACCTAGTTTATCGTGCAGGAAATCAAGTCATGCCTGCAGCGCCTACATGGGATACCAGCTTGACAGCCAATGGCCCATTCACTGCTTGGGATTCGAGTTCATTGCGTCCAGCGCCTCAGGACCCATTGTGGTCAACATGGACTCACCCCAGTGCAAGCACGGTTGATTCTTGGCAAATTCAGCACTCGCTAAGTGAGAGATTCACGACGAATACATGGGTTTACGATTCAAGTGATTCTTCAACTTGGATGAACTCAACATTTGACTTGACCAACCTCACATTGTGGACTCCTGCCAGTGAAGCCCAAGGAGATCACTGGAATCATCTACGAATACGTGCCGTTCAGGATGGTGTATACAGCAATTGGTCCACCATGTTCCAATCACGTGTTCCAGAAGCACAGGGAAGCGATGATGGGGCTGGTAATTTCAGCGTCACTATGCAGCGAGGCGCAGTATTCGAAGATACAGGATTGTTACCAACAATGCCTGATAGTTATGTCACATCGAACACGTTCGGGCAGACCACCAACTTTGGCTCTTCAGCCTCGATTGCGGTCGGACTTGATCCGGCTGACTCTGCTCACGATGCCGTGGGTTTGATGTCGATTGATTTGGCTGAATATCCGTATCCAGCGACCATGTTACCAACCTCTGTCACCTTACGCATGTACGTGACCAGCGTTGCTGGAAACGGTGCTCACAGTATCGCGATCCATGAGTGTGCTGGGTTCCAAGAATCTAACGTGACTTGGAACAATTACAACCCCAACACGCAGTGTAACGGGACCTCTTCTTCATCGATGACTTCAACGTCGACAAATGCAGGCGTTTGGTACGAATGGGATGTCACAAATATTGCTCGCAATGCATGGTCGGGAAGTGGTGTCATGAACATGGCATTGCAAACCGGTTGGGCAGGAACAGTTTACTTCAATTCGGCTGATGGTTCNAGNGACTATGCACCTGAATTGGTTGTTGAGTATGTCGATAATCCGAACAATGCAACNTCGCCNGCNCAGGTCTCACTATTGTCTCCAGAACATCTTGAGGTNGTCTACGATGTNGGNCAGTTTACCTTGGGAACNGANNCCCGCCCAGTCCTNACATGGGATACANTGAGCGATGCAACTGGCTACATCCTCGTACTCAGTAATGCGACGAATACGCTCACCTACGAATCATGGGATTCCAGTAGTAACTCTGGGTTCACGATTGGTGGTTCCTCTTCGACACCATCGGCTTGGGCACCTGATTTTGATTTGGCAGTCGGTGAAATTTACACCTGGTCAGTACAGGCCCTGAATGGTTCCGTCCCAGGTCCACGTTCCGTCCCATCGACATTTGGAATTGGCAATCCATCCATCACTGACGTCGGAAACCACGTTCATTCGGTGGAAGTTCAAGAAGGATCAGATGTTCCTTCACTAGGTCATCTTCCAGTATGGGATACATACCTCAATGAAGGTGACGTCAATGCAGGTCATGGCACACAGAGTACCCTACACATCGGTACAGGCTGTGAATCAGTTGCGGCCAATCGATGTCATGCTGTTTATCAAATCGACATGGGTCAAATGCCATTGCATCAGATGTCGGTCAACCCGCATTCAGCACAATTATCGATTTATGCAGACCAAATTAGTCAACTCAGTTTGGCCAATTATCTCGATTTGACAGCTTATGCAGTCATCAACCCGAACTATGACGAAGCCAGTGCTACATGGAACGCTGCATCGACTGGATCCAACTGGTCTGCAGCTGGTTTACAAGCAGGTGTCGATTACATCGCTACACCACTTGACACGGTACGCGTCATGAGTACCTTCACTGGTGGTTGGCTACACTTTGATGTCAGTGGTGCGATGACCACAATGAATGGTACCGTGACAGTTGTCATTATGGGTTCGACCAATGCTGGTCACATGCTGATCGATGTGAAATCGAGTGAATCCGCGTCATCAGACAAACCGATACTATTGTTCAACTATACTTTGGTTGATTCGATTAGCCTCACTGGGCCATCGACCACAGATGCGGACACGGGAGTCCAATTCAGTGGGTCTCTGTTGGACTCCAATGGGAACACACTCGCCGGTGATGTCCTTTGGAGCAGTTCGGATGGCACCATCGATGCTAGTGGTTATTTCACTCCAGATCAATCTGGAACCGTGACCATTTTCGCAGCCTATGGTCAAGTGATTGAGGCCGTCAATATCACGGTCTCTGCAGGTTCACCGATTCAATTGGTTATCGTTCCACTTGCAATCACATTGACTGCGGATGAAACCTTTACTCTGAATCAAATCAAAGTGATTGATTCCAATGGAAACGAAGTACATGGGGAAACGATCCAGCTTGAGATTAGCAATGGAACTTTATCNACTGGTTTGACACTCACGACACCGATTACAACTGACGTTACTTGGACACCATGGGCTGCAGGCCAGCAATACCTGAATGCAACTTGGTCATTCCAGCCGACCATCTCGGTTCCAATCACTGTCACCGTTGGTGCACCGAATTATTTCGAAATCGTTGCGTCTTCACAGATTGAAGCCGGGAATTCCACTAACTTTGCAATCGATGTATTCGATCAGCGAGGTAACCAGATGGACAGTAGCCTTGGTGGGGTACTCACTTGGGGTGCCGAAAATGGTGCAATAGACAATGCGAGTGGTACATTTACCGGTGACCAGATTGGAAACTGGAATATTTGGGTAGATAGTGATCTTGGCATTTACAGTAGCACCAGTATCGAAGTGACTTATGGAGACATTGCTGAACTTGAGGTGACTGCGGTAGGTCCTACCAACACAATCATTGTCACCAGTTCTCCAACTCTGGAAAGCATCTACTTGACAGCAGATGATCAAGTTACATTTGCCGTTGTTCGAATCGATGTACAAGATAATCGAGAATCGATTGATTTGCCCATCACAGGTTGGACATGGTTGAATGGACAATTCCAAGCGGGCCCTCCTTCAATATGGGATGCTGCCAACCAGGGTTCTTCTTGGGTCAAGGCAAGTTTGGAAGGCTTTGAGGTCGTCATTCCAATGAGTGTTGAGCATGGTTCGCCCGTACTCATTGATGCACGGCCAGACAATAACGACCCAGATAATCTGATTCTCATCAGTTCTGGAAGTATGGGTAGTGTGGACGCTTACGTCGCAGATGCAGATGGCAATGAATGGACGGTTTCGGCCATTTGGTCGACAGCAGATACGGATGCAGACGCTTGGTTAACCCCTCAGGGTCCAACAGCGATCTTTGAGCCGGTATTGGTTGGGGACTGGACCGTAAACGTACGGTATGAATTCAGTGTACCAGGGGTTGGAACACAACAGGTAACGAGTTCTGTCACCTTCACAGTTCTACCTGGTGTATTACATTCAATCACGACTACAGGTGATGCGACCATTACTGCAGATGACACGTTTGTTCTAAATCCGGATGCCAGAGATGCACATGGTAATGATCTACTTGAAGAGTCCCTTCAGTGGTATGTCAAGGAATCCTCCGATGAAGCTACACCTCTTTCCTGTTCATCGGCCATTTTGCCGAATTCGGATTGGACCGAGATTTCAATTGAAATGAGGGATGCAGGTTATGTCTGGGATGCGACACTTGTTGGCGAGTATACCATCTGTGCAATCGGTGCACAGGGTGTTTCCTCGAAGTCGATTGTGACCGTTACTGTTGGGGAAGTGGCCAATGTTTGGCACAAGGCGTTTGATACAGGTGACGAGTCCGGTAATACGACCAATATGGAATCAACGCAAATTGTTGCAGACCCCGAGGTCAATCCATTGGTCGAAATTTGGGTGATGGATGCGGATGGTAATGAGTATCAGACCAGTGCAATCACTTGGACCAGCACAACCGATGGATTCGTGACGGAGCAACACATTCGTGATGCGAATTCCAATGCTCTATTGGAAATTGGAAATTATCGCTTCTTTGGTAAAATCAACCAAACCTACACGCTGACATACAGCGCGGGAGCTTGTGGGACCTGTTCCGGTACTTGGGACATCACGGTTGCTTACGGCCCATTGTCCAAGTTATCTGCNGTNNCNAGNGCNCCTGGGACACTTGAAGGNGTCTCACTTTCGGTAGAACAGCAAATGTCGATTTCGATCTCAGTTGAAGGCTTTGATCAGTTTGATAACCCCGTTCCGTTGACAAGCCAGTTACAAATTTTCATTCCTGAAGACGGTGATGATTTGAACCAAATCTTGCTAACGGGAGATGGNCGAACAACCGCAGAAGTNTACATGCTCAATGAAGGCGAAAACTCTGTTCAGGTATGCTCAGGTTCAGGTGGCACAATCTGTGATGACCCACTTTCAATTTCAGTTGAAGGTACNATGGGAGGTTTCTTTGAAGCAAATTCTCCCTGGTCATGGGTNGGCTTGGCGGCAATCGTNTCNCTATTACTNGGTGTNATTGCGGTGGTTGTTGTACTGATTCGTCGCGGNGATCGTGATGACGAATACGATGAGGATGACTACTTTGAAGAGGATGATTATGACGATATTCCGAAGGCCCCAGCTACACCGAGTGAACCATACAGCGAACCAACCGTTTCTACGCAGGAATATGTTGCAGAAGATGATGGAATCACTGTCGATGAGGATGGAACAAAGTGGTACGAGGATGATGCTGGAACTTGGTGGTGCTTAGACCCCGGAATGGAAGATGTTCCAGAGAATTGGTACGAGTGGACAGAATANGAATCTGCTAGTTTGAGCCGTCCGCCGTAGGCGGACGGCTCAGGGTACCCTTCAAGAGATGTCTGNTGTNTCAAGGNTTGATGCGGGTTNCTGNGTTCAGTGGGTTCCGCGCGNTACTACTGGTGTCACTTCTTCTCNTTCAGGTCACTGCATTAGGNATTCATTCCACCGATGAACTCGAATCCAAAACGAATCCAATGATGANAAACAATACTCTCACTGACAACGGTGATGGAACTTGGAACGTCACATATGCTGTGGATATGGATGCAACCTTGGANAGTCGAAGCCCGACGAATCCATTGGGTTCGNCATCTTATCTCGAAGTTGGATGGAATGCCAACCAACAGGATATACGAAACAGTTTGCTTGGATTCGATTTGAGTTCTGCTGGTTTCCCCCTTAACGCAACCATTGAGAGTGCTACTTTACAAGTGCATCTTGCATCATCTACAGGTTCTGTGGATACACAAGCATGGAATATACATCTCCAGGGTTGGGAGATTCAATATGCTTCATGGGTGAATCGCAATGGGGCATCTCAATGGTATCAAGGTGGGGCTCTTGGAAACTCGGACAGTGGTGCAAAGCAAGATCAACAGCGAGTTGAAGGTAACTCAGGTGAAGTTCGATTTGACATTACTCAATCCGTGGAACTGGCACAATACAAGCAATTGACGAGCCCCGATTCACGCGTTGGTATATTGTTGACTCCAGGATATGGTAGTGAATCAGGTGTCGCAACATTCCATTCATCAGAATCAAATCAACCATCTCTCCGTCCTGTTGTGGACATCACATTCCGTTGGTCCAATCCAACCCTCTTGAGTAACAACCCCGCTTGGATTGACATCTCACCAAAGTTGGGTTCGACGGATGTAGACAGTACGCTAGATTTCACATCGACCATTCGTTCGGAGCGAGGCAATGTCATCAATGCCGGGGTTTCTTGGACGACCTCATCGGGTTCTATTGATGGTAGTGGCCGTTTTTCGGCGACTCAATCTGGCGTTGTGACCATTACCGCTGCCGGAGGAACAGTCGAAGGTGAGCAGGATGTGTTTGTACATCCTGGTGCCCCCCTCACCATAGCAATGGCGAATGAAAATTATTCGATCACTGTTGACGATACGGTTCCAATCATCGCTCATGGTGTAGATCAGTATGGAAATGCAGTATACGGGTTGACATTCAGTTGGTCCGCCTCCTCCGGAAGTATTGATCAGTACGGATTGTATACTCCGTCTGAAACAGGGACGCACACAGTCGCGGCTCAGTGGGGTAACCATGTTGCTATTTCCAATGTGAGTGTCTCAGTTGGCATAGCCGCCAACATCATTCTCCCCTCAGATTTCACAGCTCGAGCTGGAATTGGAACGCAAATACCGGTGATCATCGAAGATCGATTTGGGAATGTTCTCCCTCAATCTGCAGCTGCGGGTCTAGATTGGGTTGCAGAGCGTGGTTCCATTGATTCTGCAGGATACTATGTAGGCCAAGAAGTTGGATCGTGGCAGATTAATGTCACTAGTGGGACAGGTGCCAATGGAACAGGGTGGATCAATGTCGTGCCAGGTTTGGTAAATTTCCTTGAAATCATCGGTCCGAACCGAACCGTAAGTGCGGATGAATCGATTCCACTAGATTTGCGATGGATAGATCGAGTTGGAAACAATGTATCGGTTCTATTGCCATTGGAAAATTGGTCCGCAGAAAGTGGCAATTTCAGAATCAACGACGGTTTTGTCGAATGGCTCCCCAGTCAGGAAGGTGTATGGCGAATATCGGCTCAGGCGGAAGGCGTGGAAGCATGGGTCGATATCACGGTCATCAATGGCGCTATTTCTCGGGTTTGGATTGATGCTGAATTCGATATCATGACTGCAGATGATGAGTCTGTACTCAACTTACAGGCTGAGGATTTACGTGGGAATCGATGGCCGATAGCCGCGGAGTGGTCGATCATTGAACCCATGGCATCATCGTCTTTGGTTTCGGATATTGACGGTGTTCGCTTTGTCGGTGGCATTGCAGGCACATGGACGATTGTGGCAACTCATTCGGGTACAGAGGGCTCATTTTCGGCAGAACTTCCAATTGAAGTTAAACCCGGTAGATTGGCTAGAATTCTGCTTGCAGGGGACGGTTCAACGATCTCTGCGGACAATGCCTTCAACCTCAATCCAGTTCTGAGCGATGCTGATGGGAACACCATTTCGGGTATCCAATTAAATTGGACAGTAGATGGTGACGATGTCACTCCTCAACTTCGATTATCAGGAGGTGTGTGGCAACCAATCTCAACTGGGGACCACTTGATTGAAGTGGATGCTGCAGGTCGAACCGCTAGATCGAGAATCTACGTTGAGCAAGGGGCCCCACATGAATTCACAGTAGACATCGACATACCGATTCAAGGTGTTGTATCCAGCGGTGATCAGTTTACCATTACGACCTATGCGGTTGACATCTCTGGAAATCAAGCACCTTGTCCGGTAGAGTGGATTTTGCCTTACAATTCACTTGAGGTAGAAGAAACAACCGACATTGGTGTCTACGATGTACGTGGTCTTGGCGAAGGTATCTGGGATATTGGATTGAAAAATGGTACTACTGAGGGGAATTTTACACTACAAGTGGTCACTGGTGAACCTCGTTCCCTTCGTATTGGACAACACGGTGGTGTCGGTGATCAGGGTGATTCATTTTCGCTNGAGGTAAGTTTGGTTGATTATGGTGGTAATGCTGTACCGATGCAAACATCGAAATTCATTTTTGATACNGAAATTGGGTCTGTNCGCCATGACATTGGTGCATTTTGGTATCTTGAGCTTGAGGAACCAGGTGATGGACAGAAGGTAACGATTCGATACGAGCAGTGGTCTGCAGTCACNTACATTGATGTGAATCCTACCGGAATCGACAAACTCACAAGTAGCCAAACGGGACAGATGTTGATTGGAGGATTTGGAGTCGCTGCATTGATGATTGGGATACTTGTGTTCATCCTAAGAACAAATGCAGAGGGTGAGGAGCANTGGGATCATGAATTTGAAATTGAAGACATCGTTGAATCAAATATCAAATCTGAGTCGCCTAAAGAGCAATACCAAATGTCTCGCCGTTCTAAGCGNCGTCTTAACTATCAGCGACAGAAAGAAAGAANTCGTTCAATGGAAAGTGCAACGCANAGCATGACGGTCGTCTCCGAACCCGCAATTCANGAAAGCACTGCTACGAATGGNGTTCTAGCAGCCATGGAAGGGACNGTACAAGGTCAAACAGGNTGGTATCAAACCGCGCAGGGTGAATCTCAGTATTGGCAAGTCGATGANTCGGGNCAATGGAGTCGTATACAATGAAGAGATTCACGTTGATTCTGTTCCTGGCNCTGATTGTNAGNGCATATGCNCCCGCGCATTCAGCAACGNCNGGGCGGTCTTGTTCCGCTACAGGNGANCCCACGGTGGATTCACTNACCATCTCGCCGAGTGGCCCCCTNTCGATGCCGGCAGATCAAGCGCTCAACATGACTGCCACCGCTTACAATGCCGGCGGTTCAGAATTGAATGTACCCATCGCTTGGTCATCCACATCGGGTTCGATTCAAAATTTCGGAGGTGGNCAGGCACGCTGGTCGCCACAAACGGTTGGTTCACAATCGGTTACCGCCTGTAATGGTGATGTTGAGGTGACATTGACTGTCAACGTTCAACCTGGCTCACCATTGACGTTTCAACTATTGGTAAATCACGAGAACTACAGTGCTGATGATTCCTTTGAGGTAACACCTCTGCTTCAGGATCAGTTTGGTAATTCTTGGATACCGAGCATCCCGTATGCAAACTGGACTTTGCCGGAGGGCGCGGTTATTTCATTGCCCAATGATGGCACCTCCCCCATCGTGACACCGGGTCCAAGAGGCGAGATGATGATTGAAGTCAACTGGGGTGCATGGTCCGATTCAATTTCGGTGAATGTCACAAATGGAGTTGCTGTTGGGCTCATGATCGTCCATGATTCTGCACATGTATCGTCAGATGATATCATCCAACTTTGTGCTCATCAGCATGATCAGCGTGGAAACAGTTGGTTGACAAATACCACTTGGACTACTCAAGGTGGCAGTGCAAACGGTGCCCTTTCTTCATTTTCGGGTCAATGCGTTGATTTTGATGCTGGCGCGGTAGGCGATTGGGTGGTTGAAGTCCAGGATGANAACGGTCTTCANGATGCATTGACACTGACGGTAAATCCAGGNCGATTGGCGCANATCGAACTCGATGGTCTTACCAGTAGCATGCACATTGGAGANCTGTATTTGCTTGAGGCAAATGGGTTTGATGCTGCGGGAAANCCTGTNGTAGTGGATGGTTGGAATTGGTCAGTGACTGCTGGCCCCAGTTCGAATGGAATTGTACCCNATGGTGATGCCATCACTTTCGTTCCTGATTCGGTTGGTCAGCATACCATTCAGGTGACNGCAGCAGGTCGAGTTCAGGCNATCGATGTTGAAGTACTGTCNGGTGTCCCTGTTGAATTANAAATTGAAGTGATGAATTCGATACCCGGGCCACTAAAAATTGTGACCGGTTCATCATTGGATTTGATATTGTACGGTGTCGATGAGAGTGGAAATCGGAACCCAGTNGATGCTCCAATTTCCGATTGGTTTGTTCTCAATGGCTATGGTGTCATCCAAAANGCAACCGTTGGTGGAACTGGNCATTATACTTACACNTCTAGTGGAATTGGTGATGTGAGCATTACCGTTTTCCTTGACCAAGCGCAAGGGAACTTACTCGTCCACATTTTACAGGGGCCACTTGACTATCTNGAGGTGAATTTGCCTGCTGAGNCTGATCAAGGCATAACGATTGATTTTGACATCTCTGGATTTGACGTTTCAGGAAACCCTGTAGCCATTCACCAGTGTTCAGCGGTCATCACAACTGACGCTGGCGATACGACNTGTGACGCTGACGGTTGGNAGTTAGATCTCAAGGAATCGGGAGAATTGGTGGTTCATGCACGAATNCAATCTACGATNGGAACTACTGCTGAAGGGAGTGACTATATTTCAGTCGAATCAACTTGGTTCGGTTGGGGAAACAACACACAGGTAATTTTTGCCTTCAGTATTCTAATTGTTCTTGTTATCTCAATCATTCTTGTTGTAGTTTTCAAGCATCTTGATTCGAGAATCAGTGAGGGATACGAAGAGGATGATGAAGAGGATAAAATTGAGCATATAGTTGAAAATTCGGTGGTTCCATCTGTACCGATGATTGGACAACTACCCAATCCTCCCTTACCAGCGGCACCACCTGTCGCTCATCAATCCGTGGCACCAGTTATCGCGCAAATGCCCACTCCAGTTCCTGCTCCGCAAACAGTCATTGCAACAATTCAACCACCATCAGTGGAAACTCAAATTCCTGTTATCGAACGTGATGAGGACGACTGGGCAATACCTCAGTCCAAACCCGAACCCACAGTACCGACACAGTCTGATGACGAATGGGGTGATATGTCGGAAGGATGGGGTGATGGCGCCACTACATTGGTCGATCAAGCCGAGACGTATACACAACAGCAACATGAGATTCGTAGAGGAGAGGGGCCTAGGGATATTGGAGGCCAGAATTTACGTCCATTACCAGGTACCAATCCCGGTCAAGATGGATGGTATTTCAATGGTGAAGGAAAACCGACGCATTGGCGACATCACGAAGCAAGTGGCTGGTCTCAAGAGTAGCGCTCATCAGCATTTGGGAAATCTTTAGTCCGAACATCTTCGATGTACTCTTTGACCGCTCCAGTCATCATCTCGTAGAGGTTGAGGTACCGCCGAAGGAACCTTGGGTTGAACTCGTGGGTTAATCCAATCAAATCGTGTATCACCAATACTTGTCCATCGACATCCGCCCCAGCACCGATTCCGATGGTCGGGATGTTGACTGCCGCCGTTACTTTCGCAGCCAATTCGGCAGGTATTTTCTCAAGAACGATTGAGAAACAACCTGCTTTTTCCAGCAATTTTGCATCTTCAATCAGTTTTGCCGCTTCCTCTTCCTCGCGCGCGCGTACCGAATATGTTCCAAACTTGTAGATTGATTGTGGAGTCAGTCCAAGATGTCCCATCACGGGAATTCCAGCTGTGAGAATTCGTTCAATCGATTCTACAATCTCGGCCCCACCCTCAAGTTTCACAGCATGGGCACCAGATTCTTTCATGATTCGAATGGCACTATTCAGGGCCTGCTTTGAGTCCCCTTGATAGCTACCAAATGGCATGTCGCAGACGATTAGAGCACGGTCCACTCCATTCACGACACATTGCGCGTGGTAGATCATTTGATCCAGAGTAATCGGGACGGTCGTATCGTTACCTGCCATTACATTTGAAGCGGAATCTCCAACTAGAATCACATCGATTCCTGCACTATCTAGTATACGCGCCATCGAGTAGTCATAGGCGGTCAGCATGGTGATTTTTTCACCACTACGTTTCATTTCTTGCAACGTATTTGTGGTGATTTTCATCGCCTTCCCTGCAATCGACATAGCCCGCCTCCAACAATTGCGAGTTGCGCATCAGCCTTCAAGGGCACGGCGACCAAAACAGGGCTATTCGGCCTCTGATAGTGCTGAATCAATACCGCTGAGGAATTCATCTACATCGATGACTCCATTGCCATTAACGTCAATTTCATGGAATAGGTTACGTACATGGAATCGACTGAACTGAGGAGCAATGATGCTCATGGCATGTGCAAACTCACTTTCCGTTAGGTGCTGAGGGTTTGCCCAACCTGCCATGGTGTGGAATACCAACCATCGCTTCTCGCGTTCTGCTTGGCTTGCATTGGTAAATTCAGTACGGACTGTTCGCCATGGAGTTAACATTGGGTGTGCGCGTGACTTTCCATACGAATAGTAAGTGACAAGTCCTAGTAAACAACAGCCGATTCCTCCCAGNACTGCCATCAATCCCATGACATACAATAGGAAAATACCACTGAGGATACCAAAGATTTGGATGAACGGATACATTGGTGATTTCCATTCGGGCTGATACCATGAGTGTGCAGGCGATGCCCGGCGAAGAACAATCACACAACTATTGATGACAATGAAAATCATGATTTTGAATCCCGATGCAAGTTTAGCGATATCGTGTACAGGGAGGAATGTAATCGACAGTGCCATTGCGATTCCAGTGCCATATATCGCCAGGTGTGGTGTTTGGTATTTTGTGTGCACATTTTCCAATGCTCTAGGCAACAAATTGTCGCGAGCCATGGCGAATGGGAATCGTGAAGTCGCCATGATTCCAGCCAATGCCATAGATGTGACCACGGTTACGGCGAAAACAGCAGAGATTACACCAACAGTGTAGCCACCTATCGCTTCAGCGAAGATGAATACTGGATCTTCTCGAGCCTCACCAGCGCTGTCCATGTAGGATTCAGGTGATACAGCGGCGACCATGACGATGGTGATGAACACATACAGCAGACAAGAGATCACCAATGACAGTATTATTCCATACGGAATATTTCGGCTTGGGTTCTTGATTTCACCACCAACAGCGGCTATCTTTGTCACGCCGGCATAAGCAACAAAGACGAATGCTGTGGAGTGAGCTACGTTTCTCCATACTTCATCCCACGTCCCTCCAAAGGCTTCGGTGCCGAATGCCGCGCCCCAATCAAGTTCCATCGTGAGAATCGCCCAAACACTTAGGACAAGCATGAATAAAATCATCAATAGAACAATCGGAGTTTGTACTTTCTTAATTTTAGAGACTCCAAGGACGTTTATGCCGACAATCATTGCAAGTAAAATCAGTGCTGCAATCTCGATGTTGATGTGGATGTCTAATAACTCCTCTAAAACCCAAAGGTAAGCCTTGAATCCGATTAATGCGAATGCAGATTTCAACATTGAAGCTCCCCACAGTCCGATACCTGATACTGTTCCCAGCAATGGGCCATAAGTACGTTCAATGTAGACATAAGAACCCCCCGACGACGGCATCGCAGTCGAAAGTTCACCCTTAGATACAGCAGCCGGAAGAATGGCAATCGCAGCCAACAAGTAAGCCAACCAAATACCTGCCAATGGAGCGGTACCTCCGCCCATGTCTAACATGACTAGAGCAGGTAATACGAANAGGCCAGAGCCAAGCATTGCNGACAAAGAGATGATGACCACAGAAGCAAGGCCAAGTTTCCGNTCGAGNGTNTCANNTANNACTTCAATCGGNCGATAGACNAAATTTACCAACTTNGATGGCCTATCCATGTTTCTTCGGTATCCATNCGGCATAAGATACTGTGTATCTTATNCATCNACTCAAGGAGCCTTTGCAATGACTTTCATTTCCACCGCAATTGGGGTTGGAAGGGCCTGAATGGCCAATGTAGTGCGAGTAGCTTGAATTTCTTCGAAGTGCTTGGCATAAATCTCGTTATAACCCTTGAAATCTCGCTTCATATCGACCAAGAATGTGGTGACATCGATGACATCACTCAAATCGGCTTCACAAGCCTCCAGAATGATTCGGATATTCTCGATACAAGCTTCGGTTTGTGCTTTGATGTCGTATTCCAATCGATTTCCATCTTCATCTTCAATGGGCCCGCCGGGGATTGAATTGTCCTTGGGACTTCTTGGACCTACACCTGAAATGAACAGCAAGTTCCCCATTCGTCTAGCATGTGGGTACGCACCAACGGCTCCAGGAGCATTTTCAGCTACAATTGCCCCATCTCTGTTCATCCATTTTCCAACGGTTTTCTTGGCCACAATGTTCCCTGCCATTCCACCGACAGGTCCAGCGATTGCTGCACCTGCAGCGGCGCCCAACGCACCACCTGCTTGAGAAATCACTGCAGAACCATATTCATCGTACAGGTCATCTACAACTTCGATTGGATTTCTCCAACTCTCATCCGGCCTTTCGGCCTCATCTAAAGGGCCGTCCACGCCCCCGGGGGCATCCATGTCTCCAGCGCCCGATTCAAGCACATTTCGATCACCGTGGTAGAACTCGACATCNTCTTCATCAAACTCTTTGTCACCGACAGAACCCTTTGCAGGTGTTAACTGAATCACAGCNCCNCCACTGCCGTGTAATGCGGCGTAAGCGAGNACCTCNCCATCGTAGTTATTGTGTTGNCCCATGGTCGCAGCCATCCACCAAGCNGGCTTGTATGCGACCACTTTCTGTACACGTATCTGTCCATGTATGTCCCGACTCAATTGACTGAGGTCTTCAAGTCGACCATCTGCNAAGAACTCCAAAATCTTACGATTCCATTCTTCATCTTTAGCGGAATGGATACGATCATCTTCTGGCTCAACATGTTTGGTGAACATCCGATTGGAAAGACTGGAAACTGCTACAATCACAGCCTTCTTTCCTTGGGCTTTGAGTGCATCTCTGGCGGCCTTTCCAAGGACAATTGTTTCGGANCGATTCCCGTACATATTACTTGAAACGATACATGCGGGGATTCTGTTGTCNGGGTTCAGTAAGCTGAGNGCAACGACAGAGCCTGTATCAATTGGAAATCCGTGATATGCGACAGTTCGAGAATGNAGTCCTCGAGCTTCNGCTGCATCTCTGTATCCTTCACCAAACTCGACATCCATTTTGAATTTGTATGGCATTGATCCGAGGAAGTGAAAATCATCATCGACATGAACCCATTCTGGTTCTGGCTGGACCTGGAATTGATGTCCTACAATACTCGGCCAAGTGGTCGAATAAACGATGATGATGTCAGCCTCACTNTCCTCAATTCGACGTCGACACTCATCGTAGGCAGCACGCAATTCCCCCCATCCCTTGTTTTGATCAGGGGCGAGAAGCGGATGTGGGTGTGGAGGGACATAGAGTCCAAAAAGGACGGGATTTTCTCCTTCACTCAAAGAACCAACTCCCGAGTCTCATCATTGGGGTCCCAGCAAGCCACAACATTGCCTGTGCCAATCACGGATTGATACCCATAAATCTCAGC
>NZXM01000008.1 GCA_002701965.1 Methanobacteriota archaeon
TCTCAGGATCGACTTCCGTAACGCCGAGAAGAAGTTCTCCTCGGTAGAAGCGGACTATCGCCATGAGACGGCGAGTGCTAGCCTCAATTTAATGTCGCAGCATCATTCCTCTTCATCCGTAACTGGAAGTGGTACTCGTTTTCGTAACCACCAAACTGACAAACATAGCAACACAGCGAATACCAATTCGACAATGAAGAATTCCTCATCCCCATAATGTCGCTCAACACCTGCAAACACGCTATCCAAAATCAGCCACTCAAGTTGATGTAAATGCAAGTGCTCGTATGCATACAAACTCATACATCCATCTGGGAATCCCTCTTTGCTGCAGGAAATAGTCCTCAGTATCCAGTGGTCCCACAAGTCATAGGAAAGGGCCATGAGAATCCCATAACCGTATCTTCGATCGTTTTGAACTGCCCAATAAATGACTGAAATTGCTGTTGCTATCCAGAACCAAAACACGAATTGTGAGAAGGGTGTACCCGATGGACTACTGTCATGATAGGTGAATATGGCCAGTGCATCGATGATGGCATGAGATAGGAAGGCGAAAACAAGGCCAAACCACATCCAGTTCTTATTGCCGCGAGAAGCCAACAATCCCAGATGAATACACGCAATGCCGGCGAGCGTGTGAGCGGGAATCATCATGAAGAGACCGGGTAGGCCTCAAGCCATAGCATTGAGCCTCAGTTCTCTTCCCACCGGGTCCATTGACCAGATTGCTTGTTGAAGGCTAAACCAGCCTTCTTCATCCACTTGTTGAACTTTGTAGCTCCTGCGCCAGTTGCGATGATGAAGTCTTCTCGATCTTCCTGAGCCTGGATGTATCCCTTGACGGCCAAGGTCTGATCAATCCAGTCGTTGATTGACATCAATCCACTGGCCAAGTTACTTTCCTCGACTGCAGCCGCGATGGTGTCTGCATCCGCACCAGTTGCAGAGAGTTCTGCAGCGATGACATCCTTGCGTGATGTCTTTGCGCGTGGTGGGCGAACAACCTTTTCTCTCGGTTTTCGCTTCGGATCAATTTCAATCCAGTCTTTCTTTGACTCCAGACGAGATTCGACAACCCCAGACATCGCTGATGAGAATTCATGTTCACACTCCCAGCAAATGAAGCCGAAATCATCGCTTAGATCCATGTTCACACTAGATCTTGGATCCATTTCTTCGCCACATGTCGGACAAGCGTGGAAGCAGAGTTTGGGGACGATTTTTCGGCGGAAGTCAACAATGTCCTGCGGTGTCCCTTCCAGTTCCAACAGTTCATGATCACGAGCTGCTTCAAGTCCACGGGTTTCGAGTTGGTCTCGAATCTTTGAGCGCTGTTCTTCCTTAGATTCATCATCAAAGTTGTTCTCTAATTTAACAATCAATTCAATCGTCTTCCCCAGACGATTCATGACAATCTTCTGGTTACGAAATTGCTCAACCTTGGCCAATTTCAGGCGTTCTCTTTCCTCCTGTAATTCAAGGAGAATATCCTTTTGTTGACGCTTAAATCGCTGCTCTTCAATCTTGTCCATCGGTTTCTTTTCAGGACCAGACAGGACGTTTGACAGATAGCGCTCTTTGGCCTTTCCAGTTGAGCCTGACTGTAGTACCTCAAGCACAGAGCGTGCGATTTCATCTTTCAAACCGTAGTTTTGGACCAACTGATCTTTGTCCAATTTCTTGATCTCACCAATCTTGAGTCCTGAATCGGCGAGGGTCATCGCAGTGGTTTCATCTACACCTCGACGCAATAGCGCAAGGTAGGTGTCCTTCTTTGCCATAATAGCCCCCCTGAGAGTTAGAGTACCTCGCGACCTACTTGAAGTCACGGAATTCGGACCCGAGGCCCTGCATCAACGCGCCCCCCACTCGTCCACCCGATAGGGGGCTTCCCTATCAACTCGTTGTCGTATGCGTCCGCAGAGTCAGGACTCAATCGACGAAATGAGTTCGCAAAGTTCGACCCATTCCTCGGGCTCAAGCATATCGGGTCGCTCATCCATCAGCGGATGCTCTTTGAGAGCATTCATCGCCACAGTCCATCTTTCACGATGCCATCCAGGAATACGAGATATTCGACGAGGGGCGCGTTTGAGCAAATTTCGAAGTTTGCGGCGGCGGTCAGTGAAGCATTGTGATGTCATTTGCTTGAACAGTCGTCGATCAATGTCACTTTCTAGAACCGAGAGTCGATTAAGCGGTTCCAACCGAATCAAGCGGGAATGCACACGAGGTTGAGGGGAGAAACAGGACGGGGGGACGCGGCGGCCTATTTCAACCTCAAAGTCCAACCAAAGGGAGAGCCCTAGAGGTCCCCGGTCAAGCGGTCCAATCGCCATGGCCATACGCTCTGCAAATTCCTCCTGTACAAGCAAAACAGCGGGAGTGGAGCGCAATTCCTTCTGCATGCGTTCCAACAATGGACTGGAAATTTGGTAAGGGATATTGGCGATGATTGCGTCAATTGATGGAGGGAATTCAACGATAAGCGCATCTCCCTCAATCAATGACAAACGGCCAGAATCTATCTCATCACGAAACTGTAGTTTCATATGGCGTAATGAACCTTCATCAATTTCAATCGCGCTCACGCGCGCGCCCGCGAGAAGCAAGTGGTGTGTGAGAGTCCCAGGGCCGCAGCCAATCTCAAGTACATGCAATTCAGAGAGGTCGCCAGCCATCTCAATCGCTGCATTGAGAACGGATGTATCGAACAAGTAATGCTGTCCTAATTCTCGATTAACTGGCTGATTATCCCTTAAAATATCGACCAGAAAGCGCGCATTGCGCTCCATCTAGATCCCTCAGGCGCGGATGAGCAAATCGAGAAGATTGGGAGTCATGTGCGGATCGGCTATTTCCTGGCACAAGCGATTTGCAAGTAGGTCAGCGGCATCGATTTGGCAAGCTTCATCCAATGAAGCGATGGTTTCCCAACCAACTCGTCCACGAATCTCAACCATGGAAATAGCCTTTGATTTGCCTATGCCTTCCAAAAGTTGGAACGCATGCATTTTGAGCGTTAGATTTCCAGCACGATTGTAAAACGAAAGACAGACTTCTGCATTGTCGGAAAGAATACTCTTGACCACCGCATGCAAACTGGATTGAGCAATCGAAGAAAGATCTCGATGACGGATGGCCCCGAGTACATTCACAGTCCCAAGTTCAATCAAGGTGCCTGAGGCGTGCGATTCACCAGTGACGGGGGCGCGCATTCGAATGAGATGCATGCCATTCTCAGTAATCGCTTGAATCAGTCCACTGGGTTGATGATCCAGTACGCGAGCATGTGTCTCACCATCCAATGGTCCGGCCTCGTCGGCAGGAGAAGAGTGGCCTCTGGGTTGCATGCTATCAGAACTCCGAAAATGGTGTTGACTCAAGAATAAAACGGTCTAAATCGACCTAAATTAGCCCAATCATAGAATTTGTTTGCGAACCGTATCGACAATGTTCTCGACTTCGCCGCCGTCCATTGGGACTCTCTTACTCGCTAGAATGGAACGAACCTCTTCTGCACTCAATGGCATCATCTCTGCAATCTTTGCACAAATGTCAGTATGTTCTGCAAGCTTCTCAATGCTCTGCAAATCGTTGAACAATGCCTTGTACACCTTGGCATCTGTCTTGTGACCATTTCTTTGGTCGCTTGCAGCCCACTCTGCGTGTTGAAGAGCCAACTTCTGCTCGTATGACAAAAATCCACGGCGATCTTGTGCATCAAGAAGGGCGTCTCGAACGCTAGCGTAATCAGTATATTCTCGCTCTGTCATGATTCTCACTCCAATGGGCGTAGGTGCTCGGGTCGAGCAATGACCGTCTTCTGCATGTTCCCGTCCTTGACGGCAACAACATAGGCATTGCCTTGCTGTTCTTGGATAAATCCAGTGCGGCCTTGGAATCGGCGGTGAGGCATACCTCTCTGCTGTCCTCCATCGAGAATGATTGCGACACGGTCGCCGGGTTCGTATGCGTGCATGATTCTGCGGATGTTCAAGCGACCACGCTGTGACTTTGAACGCTTGAGAATGCTTCTTGTCCCTTGGCGGGTTCCCTTACTTCGACGCATATGAGTGTCTCCCGTTCCCCCTTTAGGGGGAATCGGGCGACCTGCCGCCCCTAATTAAGCGCACCGCCTATGAAAAAATGATATTCAGTCGGCGTGAATGTCTTTTACATCTAACCAAATAACTTCGCAGTCGGCCTCTAAGACTCCTGCGACAGACGGATTGGTTCTCCCTTCATCACTGTGAACTAGTTCCTTCACATACGTCCCCGATTCGCAACGAACATCAAATTCAATCTCGTGATCAACAACCTGAATGTTGTCAATCGACATTACCTTTCGCTTTCGGACTTTGTCGGCTCTTCGGTGTGCAACTCGTTGTGGGGTTTGTTGTTCCAAGGTCTGCCCAGATAGAGAGTGTATCCGTTTGGTGATTTCTTCCTCGTCCAATCCATGTTCACAGGAGAAGCGGATGGTGTAAGATTTCTCAGCTTGGGTTTCCTTGATTCTGGATACTTCTGGACGATTCGAATATCTCAACCCCGTAACCTCAACTTTTCCTTTGGCTGCCTTGTTGATTTCTTTCATCAACTTTTCAAGATCAAGTGTTCTGTGAAGAGGTGATTTTAGTTCTGCAACAAATGGACGACCGTTGCCAATGCATCGAACATCGATGTCCTCTCGACCCATTCCATGGAAGGCATCTGATTTCGCTTCTGTTCGTTCGACCAATGGTTCGCAAACCAAACTCTGGATACTGTAAGGATATTGTTGGCCTGTCCCATTGCATGATTCGCAACCCCCTTCTCTTCCTCTGCAAGCCCGACAGGGCCAGCGGGTTTGAGGGACTCCTCGCTCCAACTTACGATAACGGCCATACAGGAACAATGCACGGATGTCAACGTTGACGCCGAGCGTCAATGTGTCGAAAAGAATCATCACTTCTGGACGCTCCTTAACCCATGTGATTCCAGGTACCTTGTTTGCCACAGCGGCTTGAACCACATCTGACAGCGTGGCTTTCAGCGGGCGACTTCCAGTCGCGGCAATTGATGCACGTAGGGCTTCTTCAGCCGCAATCTGATCTTTTGCAAAATGAATTCCAAGTTGAACTTTGGAACATTCAATTCCTTTGATTGCATTTGAAATTCGACTTGATATCAAATCTAAATCGAGGAATAAATCCTCGCAAAATGGACAGCAATCCACATCATCATTGAGTTTCAAATCTGGATCTCGCTCGAGGGCTTGGCTTCGTACACGCTCGCCGACAGTATCCAAGGGGTCTCCCGCGATTCGAACACCGGCAATTCGACCCAAGCAGTGGTCACAAGTTCCAATCCGAATCGCATGTTCAATACCTGCCGGAGCCGGGCAACGGGGAATCTCTCGAATTGAAATTTGATCCTCATCATAGTCCTCAAATTCATCTTCAAATTCGTCTTCTTCGACGTCTTCCGTGGCAACCATATCGGCCCATGGATCATACGACGATTCATACCCCGTATCGGCATACTTGGTCCAATCATCATCGCTATCGGTATCTGGGCTCACATCATCACCTCAAGCGAGCATGCGGGTCAACCCACATCTTCGCTGGTTAAACGACTGAGGTCTCAGTTATGACTCTTCGCACTTCAAAGAGAATCGGGGTCTGGGGAACCTGTGGCGATTGCATGAAGCCGATCAGTACTCCAAATTCCTGAATTACAGCCAGAGCTGAAGGTGAAGCGAATCCCGTAACCACCAACGTTCTCAGCCTTGGGTTTCTCATTACGCAAGCGATCTATTTCATCCCGAAGTGCTTTTGCTCGAGTTTCATTTTCACGGCGCGGTTTACAATTTGCACAAGGGCACCAATATCGCATTTCGGTGTAAGTCAAGGTCTGTTCAGTATCATCTTGCCAACGCAACACCATATCGGTTTCACGTCGCTCAAGCTGGCGTAATTTTGGGGGATTAGACATCGCTGACACTCCGGCTAATACCCAGTCGTCGCTCGGCATCAATTTGTAATTGTCGAAGACCGCCTGCTTTTTTCGCCTCGGCTCTGACTTCTCGCCATCCAATCATTCCAAAGACGCTGCTTGTGATAATCATCGAGGCGATGAAGCTCAGTGCAATCATCAGCGCACAGAACAAACCGAATGCCGAAAAGAATCCCATCGGAGAGAACGAGATAATCGCGAATCCCGTCACATCTGAGACTGCGGAGCCTACCAGAGCGAGGCCAGAAGCCCCACCCATTGCGACCAAAGAAGAATGAACTGAACGGCCCTTTTCACGTTCTTCACGATAACGTTCAACCACGTGAATCACGTAATCAATACCCACCCCTAAACTCATCGCTGCAATGGCGACTGTGACCATGTTGAGCCCATAGCCTGCAGCTGCAATCATGCCGTACAACCAAATGACAACAATCAGAATCGGGAAGGTAGTGATGATGGCCAAACCCAATGCGCGTTCGCCCCAGAAGAAGTTCAAGAAGAACACAACTAATCCGCATATGCCACCGACCGTTCCCCCATACACTTGACCCATGATAAGACCAATGCTGACACCTGCAAGCAAACCCCATGCCACCAACAAACCTGCTTCTTCACGACCTCGGCGAAGGGCTGCAGCTGTCTGATTGATTGAGGGCCTGAAACCCCACCAGAGCGTCAATAAACAGAAGAATACACCTAGAATCAATGTACCTTGGAGCTCATCTTGCATGCTTGAGGCAGCCACATAACGGGTTACGGGTGAACCGGTATAAATCGCCCAAGTCACTGGATATTCTTCAGTGGCTGAATCGAGAGAACTGCGATCCATCATCGCTCCATAGGAGAGGTTCGCAAATGGGCTCATGTCACGCTCAAGTTCGGAAAGTGCTTGCTTGGTGATGGTGAACTGTTCGGGCTTAATCAAGCCCCAACGTAATGTCATCCGGTCATAACTCGGCTCGGAACCATCTGAACAAATGTGGGTCGCGTTAGGGTTCAATTCACAATCGGGCGCAATATACAGCGCTGTAATACTCGGAGGAATCTCGGGAATTTGTCCTGCACCAGGGATGCCATAATGCGATAAGAATCCAAACAAAAACTGGAGACATCCGCGATCATTGGTATCAGGTAATCCAGTACTCAAACTGTTACAGTTGACTCCGTTACCAGAAGCAGATGAATTCCAACCCGCATCCTCAAAAGGTTCGGTGCCATACAACATTCTACCTATCGACCAATCCACGAGCTCATCAATTGCATGCAATTCGACCAGCCCGGTGGGCAATGTTGTAAATCGACCCGGATCATCTGGACTGGGTGTATTCATGTTGGTTCGGAGATCGCTGATTGCAGCGTATACTTCTGGGTCAAGTATGTCACCTTCGATGAGCAATAAGCCAGGTTCGCCCTCTGAACTGAATCGATCATTGATGAGGAAAACTGACTGAGCAATTTCGGACTCTTCTTCGATGAAATCCTCGACCTTGAAATCACCCTCCAAAGAAAGCATGATTGGGGTCGCAATTGCTGTCAAAACAATCGAGATGGTCAGAATCAATGGAGCGGCCCAAGCCGAACCACCTGACAACCTCGAAAGCCAGTGCTTGGGGACCATGTACAGTCGGTCTCTCTCCTCCTGCAATCGATTTCGACGTTGTAGCCAAGTATCAATATCGTAGCGAATCAGTGGAGCCCACAATCCAGTGAGGATGAATGCTGAGGCAACCCCGAGGGCGGCTTCAAGTCCGAAAGATCGTAATGCAGGGATGCTTGAAGTAAAATTGGCTGCAAATGCAGCCATGGTAGTCAATGAGGTCAGCATGATGGCGCGACCAACTCTTGAGAGACTGATTTGCACGGCTTCATCTGTGGACTTCCCGTTTCCTCTCTCTTCTTTGTAGCGATGCAATGCATGCAAACTATCGTCAATGCCCAATGCAAGAATCAAGATGGGGAGCANATTGCTAAATTGACTTCGACTGATGATTTTGATNTCCAATTGATTCCCNAGGATAATNCCCCAGCCNACCATTCCTTGCATCCACAGCAAACTGAAACCGAGGGTCATGCCTACAATTGCCACATCTGAAACNCGGCGTAAACTAGCCCACANCAGGAGAAGTACGCACAAGAACATGATGACAAGTAGGATNATNGATTCCTGAAGTTCACGATTGACTTCNAGATTGATGCCAATCGGGGGNGCAACTGTGGTCACTGAGATTTGATCAGATGTACGAATACTCTGTTCCAAGGATAATAATGCCAAATCTCCAGAACAAGGGTCNAGTCCCGATGCCTTTCCGTCTAGGCATTCTTCAGGTGTCAATTTGGGTGGTGTGATGTAGAGGTCAAAACCATTCCAAGTCATTGATCCTGGCTCGGAGCGGGCTTCCCCAGTGTCGAATGTGTATCCNTCTTCAATCATGGCTTCACGATCTAACTGTATCAGAATCCATGANGCGGAGGCCGACCATCGACCTGGCATCCACACTGCATTTTGGAACGTTCCGTCCTCACCCAAATCGCCATTGACAGGACCTATGGCTGGGCTCCCTTCAACCGGAAGGAACGCTCGATCATTGGTNGTCCAACGCATGAATACATTGGGGCTGGCGACAATCATCCGGTTTGCAGCCAAATCGATGTGTGCCTGAGTAAGGTTCTCATCATGATATCCAAGACATTCAAACTCAACCAATTCACCATCGGNGTTGGTGTAATCGCAATTCGACCAATTGGTCGGGGGCGGAACTTCATTTCCAAAGGGGTCTAAGGAAGAACGCGTAAGNAGTGAACGGTTGGCCATGAACGCTTCAAATTGCTCNTATAGCGACAANGTTCCATTTGCACTTTCTCCGGTTAATTCACTGACAACGGGGCGATAGTATTGCGAAAGAGGNTCATCACGAGCGATCATGACTTTTTGCTCAAGTTCACGCAAGAAAGTCAGNTTAAACACACCGCCTTCTGGAATNCCTTCNCCAGAATGTCCAGATTCNAGCCCTTGNTAGANACCGATTTCTTGNGGNATCGGGAGATTGATTCGATCCGGNGTTCCATCCTCTTTGACATGAGGTGCTTGATTGCCAGATTCAATGTAATNAGGGTCTCGAATTGCAACGACAAAACCGACGGTTAACTCCTTTGCAGAAAACTCTGTATCGATGACCTGCTCGGCNTCCATCTCNGGACTTTCCATGTCATAAGCTTCGACATCGATTGGCGTCAGAGTCTGAATTAAACCCGGGACCATCAATACTGAAATCAANACAACAGCAATGTGNAATTTGAATCGATTTCGGATGGTGACATCTACAAAATCAGAGAATGTCACCATCAAAATCAAACTTATCGCGAAATTATCCCCTATAAGGGGATGTTTATTCACAAGCCCGNATNTCTAAGNGANTNTAANGCCTCAACTTGNGCATCATTGAGNGATTCNAGTTCATCCAANATGAATTCNATGTCTAAGTCTGANCCAGCATATCCCATNTTNGGCAATCTCTTACGGTCGCCGATGCGAGTATTTGCGGAAACCTTCACCGATACGACCTTTCCAGCGGGGGTCGATACACGAACGCTACCTCCCAGCATNAGCACTGAATATGCAACTGGCACTTCCTGAATCAAGCAATCACCTTCCCATCTACGNCCTTCTTCGGCGTCGATTCGTAGAGTGACTGTCANATCTCCGGGTACTCCAGTTGGGTGCTCATTACCCATTTTTGGCAATTTCAATTGCTGACCATGTTTGGCTCCTTTTGGAACATTNATCGTGAGACGAGTCTTTTTGCGACGAACGCCTANGTTTGTGCAGTGGGCACACCCTTTNGCATTNCATTCCGAACAGCGAACCAANCGNTTNTGAGTGAACTGNATTTTCCCNCCTGCCATCGCTTGTTCAATATCNATATCNAGGGGCGAAGAGATGTCTGCTCCTTTCACTGGTTCGGATTGAGATGGACGTGGACGNTTTTGGAATGNAGATGATTGTGGNCGCCCCCCNCCCATGAATTGTCGNAGAAGNTCATCCAGNCCATTTCCACCCATNCCTCCNGGCATTCCACCCATTCCGCCGAAGACCTGTTTCATCTGTTGCTCTTCGTCATACTGACTTCGTTTCTCAGGTGTCTCCAGCTGTTCCCAAGCNCCCTGTACTGCTTTGAANCGCTCTTCGGCTGCAGCATCATCTGGATTGCGATCTGGATGATATTGGCGTGCCAATTTTCGAAAGGCCCGTTTAATCTCGGCATGAGGGGCATCTTTGGAAACCCCGAGCGTGCGATAGGGGTCCGACATCGNCCTTCCATNGAAGGGACNGATTTCAACTTGAGGCAAGAACCATGATGGTGGGTCGGTATTCTCGACACGTCATGGCGGACGAGACAAACGGTGTTGTCCGCTATACCGATGCATGGCTTATCGANNTTGATGGNCGNCCACATCAAGGTGATTTCATACTGTATCCAAATGGGGATTGGGNACGNAGTATTGGAGATGAAGATGTTGAACACCAAATTCCAGGAAATGGACGATTGATTACCCGTACATTCCAAAATTGGCATACTCACTTAGCCATGGTTTTGAATCGATCGATGGGCGAAGGATTGCCCTTNATGCAATGGTTAGAGCAGAGTATTTTCCCCACCGAAAAGGGACTCACTCCGGAGTTTGTGGAAATCGGTACCAAAGCCGCCGCTGCNGAACTCATCGCTACTGGAACCTCATTTGCTTGTGATATGTACTATCACCCTGAAGTTGTAGGACANGTCTTGGTTGATACCGGATTGCGNGGNATCGTTTGTGGGCCAATCACCGATGGCTTGACACCCAATTTTGAACCTGGTTCAGGTGATGCTCTGAGACATGTCGAAGGTTTGGTTCGGGCGGGATCTGAAGCACCGAATCGTGTGCAATACGGTATCGCAACGCACGCGGTCTACACATGTCCCGAAGATACGCTGAAGAGGGCCGCAGATGTTGCGCATGCGACAGGTTGCACTCTGAGTATACACACTTCAGAAACTCGGCAAGAGGTGGCTGATTGTCATGAAAAGCACGGCATGTATCCCATCGAATATCTAGATAGTATTGGATACTTCCAGGAAGGGACCGTTTGCGCCCACTGTGGTTGGGTCACGAAGCGGGAAATGCGGATTCTCGCCGAACATGAGGCTCACGCAGTCCACTGTCCGGTGAGCAACCAAAAATTAGCGACTGGTGGAACCATGTCCTATCCAGCCATGATGGATGCTGGAGTCGATGTACGATTGGGCACAGATGGGGCTGCAAGTAACAATGCTCTGGACATGCGGGCCGAGATGAAAGCGGCCAGTCTGATTCAACGACATGATCACTGGGATGCAACCATCTTAGATCCGATAGAAACCTATGAACTTGGAGTTCGAGATTCCAAAGATTGGGTTACTTGGGACTTGAATGATATCCGTATGCGGCCCATAGGTCGTGATGGTCGGCGACTTCTAGCCAACCTGATTTACAGCAACGCCCATTGCCTAGACATGTGGGTGGATGGAGAACCATTGCGACGTGACGGAGTAACGTTGACCGTTGATGAAAACGAAGTGTTGGAACAATTGGAAGAGGCTGTTCGTACGTACTATTCTCATGTGTAGGTGCCCGAATGAAAGAGACTGCTGTCTGCCTGACTCTCCTCCTACTCCTAACGTCGCTTATCGGATGTATCGGAGAACAAGAGGATGAAGTGGTCGATTTGCCACCAGAAGATATCCGTTTGAATCACCTTATGATGAAGGGAACACACAATTCATATCATGAGAAAACACCAGGAGTATCAACCATTGTTCCTGAGAATAACTACACCCATGCGAACCTCTCGATTCAAGCAGACCGATTGGGTGTTCGACAATTTGAGTTGGATGTACATTTCATCCCTGGCATGGGTTTGCGCGTATATCATACCAACTTAGATCCTGGTTCGAATTGCTTAGGATTTGCAGGGTGCATGCAAGTATTGCTCGATTGGTCCAATGCAAACCAGCATCATGCGCCATTGTGGATTTTTGTTGAGCCCAAGGATGAACCGTTATTGGTCGAGGAATTGGGCATATTGGACATGATTCAAAATGAAATCAACCAAACCTGGCCTGCTGAGCAACAGATTACCCCAGCGGATGTCCAAGGTAATGCTGTGGATTTACGAACCTCAGTCACAACAACAGGATGGCCCACGCTAGAAGACAGTCGAGGGAAGGCTATCTTCGTCCTTCTCGATAAAACCGAGATTCGAGATTACTATGTGTCTCAACATCCAACTTTGCAAAATCAATCGATGTTTGCCATCGTTGAAGAAAATCATTCACTGGCCAGTATCATCTCATTTGTGAACCCTGAAACCCATGGAGATCGTCTTCGTAACGCATCCGAAGCGGGATTCATGGTTCGCACACGTCCAGACGTCGCCACTGTCGAGGCACAAGAGGTCAACTATACACGGTTCGGTTTGGCCATGCTGACCGGTGCGAATTTCATCACTACTGATTTTCCAGGGAGTGACTTGGAGGTCGAATATGCGATTTGGTTGCCGCAGGGTCCAGTGATGTGTAACCCCCAAACCGCCCCCACACATTGTACAACCCGCTCTCTAGAACCATGGGGAAATTACACACCCATCTCGCTTGGTTAGGGGATGCCTTCATGGGCGGGTTCGGGACACGAAGGGGCGAGCGAGATGTCAGGTGAGATCACAATCGACGAAGATTCATTCGAAGGTTGGAAGGGAATGATGGATGCCATCAACCCAATGAAAGTGAAACTGAATTTCCTATTAATTGGGATTCCTGTTGCGCTTTATGCCAAGTTTGGGTTGCATGATGCGGGATTGACTTTTTTGGCATCGATGGTCGCCATCATGCCTCTCGCCTTCCTGATGGGAAAGGCCACTGAAGAAATCGCTTTGCGAACTAGCGAATCGATTGGAGGGTTGCTAAATGCAACTTTTGGAAATGCCGCGGAGATGATCATCGCTGGAGCAGCTATCTTTGCTGCAGCGGAACTTGCTGGAGAAGGGGACATTAGTGCGAGTGAAGACATGATTAACATTGTCAGAGCATCCCTTGTGGGTTCAATCCTAGGAAATTTGTTGCTGGTACTCGGGTTGGCATTCGTCTGGGGTGGCATCCACCACAAGGAACAGTCATTCTCTCCAACAGCAGTGGGTGCAAACAGCACCTTGCTATTGCTTGCAGTCGTGACCTTGACCATGCCAACTGCATACATTTACGCTGTTGGAGGAAACATTTCAGAGCAAGCAATTCTCAATTTGTCACACTTTGCAGCGATAATTCTCATCGTCCTTTATGGGCTATTCCTGCTGTTCCAACTTCGGACACATCAGGAACTCTTTGCAACGGATGGTAAACATCACCATGATGATCCTTTGATGTCATATCGTGAGGCCATTGTTTTGCTGATTCTAGCAACGGTTGTTCTAGGTTTGATGGCTGAAATCTTGGTTCACTCAATCAGTGAAGCTGCAACTGAACTCAATCTCAAACCACTCTTTATTGGTGTGATTTTGTTGCCATTCTTTGGTAACGCGGCTGAACATTTCACAGCAGTCACTGTAGCCAAGCGAGACAAAATGGACTTGTCCTTTGCCATTGCTGTCGGTTCATCAACACAAATTGCAGTCTTTGTTGCACCGGCGATGATTCTGCTTGCATGGATTGTGGGTGTTGACTTGGGCTTCAACTTCGGAATCTTTGAAACCATTGCTGTATTCTTGTCTGTATTAATCGCCAATACCATTGCGTCAGATGGCAAGAGCAACTGGCTTGAAGGGGCCATGTTGCTCGGAACATACGTGATTATGGGCGCTGCATTCTACCTACATCCGTGAGTGATAAAATGAAACCAATACTTGTTATCGTTAGCGTAATTTGTGGTCTCCTGATGCTTGGTGGGTTGGTAGGCTATACCTATGAAGACGAAATGACTGGAATTACGGTCCCTCCTGTCAATCAAGTTGGATTTGCTGATGATCCGTTGACTGAAAGTGCCATTCCCTCAGCTTTAATCGATGCAAAATTGACACTTGAATGGAACGAAGATGTATGGGTTGGACTCATCACCCAAGAAGAATTTGAACGATGTGCACCAAGTAATGGAGTCTCCTCGAACTGTGGAGGCGAGAGTTCTGTCAATTACGCTGCAGGAGGTCCAAGCTCCAAGGATGCGCAATCATTCACTTACGACATCTCTGGAGATGTCTATTACCCCGTTGATGGAGGTGCTGGATTTGGTGCAGGAACCACGGTTGATGTACAATACAGTGTCAAGGTTACTTTTGCTTGGCCCGTCACTATTTTTCTCGGATTACTTGGATCAGGTTGTCTAGCATTGGCACAAAAAATGAATTGATGATGTGATGAAATGACCGGCATACGAATCGCGGTCACGGGAACTCCCGGAGTGGGAAAAACCACCTTTTGTGAGCGTTTCAAATGGTCCAAAATCAGTGTGCAAGAACTTGCAGAGCAACATGGTTGTATTGATGAGGTTGATGAGGATGGAGTCGCTCCAATCGATGTTGATGCATTGAGTCAAGAGATCAATTGGCCAGAAGGTGATTACTGGCTCATCGATGGGCATCTTTCGCATTTACTTCCTGTGGATGCAGCCATTGTCATACGATGCAAACCCTCTGCTCTTCAGAGGCGCTTAGAATCAAGAGGGTATTCAGCACAAAAAATCAATGAAAATGTAGAGTGTGAATTGATTGGGAGTATCGTAGCTGAATGTCTAGATTTACCGTTTTTAGAATTGGATTCGGCTGATGGATTGGAGTCAATGATTGCATCTGCTGAGGCTTGGATTACAGATGGTTTCAAACCACAAAGACCGAGCGAGCCCATTGATTGGATTCACGAAATTCATGGAGAGGATTGAATGGCATTCGAAAAGGCAAGAGGAATTCACACGAAAATGCTGAAACCGATCGTGGACAGAATGTCAAACGTAGATCCTGCAACATTGACTTGGATTAGCGTTCTATTTGCTGCAGGCTGTTGCTATCTTTTGGCCACCGCATCAAGGGACGGCGAGGGNGCATGGAAACTACTGGGTGCGTTTGCACTCCTGCTGATTGCTGCCGAATTGGATGCACTTGATGGCGCAGTTGCAAGGGCTTACGACAAGGTCTCAAAATATGGAGATTGGTTGGATCACACCATTGATCGATTGGTCGACCTGAGCTTGCTAATCGCCATTGGAATCAATACCGCTTGGATTGATGTACATTGGTTGGGCTGGGCTGCGGCAACCCTGACTTTACTCGGCTCCTACATGGGTACGCAAGCCCAATCCGTCGGCTTGGGGCGGAACTACGGCGGCTTTAGTCGGGCAGATCGNTTGGTCACGACCTTTGTTGGTATCGCCATCGCTGCAATCATGGCATTCAATGGGTCACCGGACATTGAATTGCCCTCTACGATTTCTGACTTGATTGGATTTGGTGCAATCAATCCACTGAGTGCGGTTTTACTGATNTCTTTGGTGGGTGGAATCTGGACATTCNTGACTCGTGCGATGTCGTCTCGAAGGCAACTTCTCGATGGTGAATAAGCCGCACCTTTCCAACCCGCCTATAGGCGGGTTTGAAGCCGTCAGGCTCAAATGGGCCACAATGGCAGGGTCGAACAGAGGCGAAGCCATGCGAAAGTCGAATTCACGTATCTCGGTACTTTTGATTGCCATATTGCTAGGATCCCTAATCACCTGGACTCCGACTGTATCTGCATCTGGAAATTCCAGTCCAGTCGAGCAGTTACAGGCNCAGGGAATATCGGCACTTTTTGACAGTGAAACTGAATCAACCACCGTATATTGGAGCAATCTCGTCACTACNGATTACCCNCTGATGTTGCAAATGCAGGAATCACGGTACCTGGTTTACCGACACAATGCACCACTCAACGACACTGTCGTCGATACTTTAGCGCCATGGGCAAACCTCTCGATGTGNCCGTCTACCGANGTTGGTACTTGTTCGGGACGCACTTTCCAGCAGACATATCCGCTTCCTGCTGGAACCAATGGAACGTACTATTACGCAATTGTCACCTATTTTGAGAACAACGATGATGAAGATGGNTCCAACGATTACGAATACACTCTCAACAACGTTACCTACTCACCAACCACGGTCGGTAATTTCGTCCATAATGAAGCAAACGTATCCGAAGGTNTTAACGAAATAACCAATGATATCACTGCACCATTTTTCGTTCAAGCGAACTTCATTCCCACCATTGGTGCTTCCAATGAAGGTGCAACTGACATCAGTTGGGTGAACCTCAACACGATTGTTCCCGACAGCTTACCAGAGGTGGGCGATAATGCGTATGAAATTCGTGTGTATCGACANGCTCAGCCAGCGCTCAGAGAAACTTGGGCGACCATGGACAAGACAGAAATTGCTCAGTTGAATGCTGGAGACACGACCTTCAGATACATGCTTGAGGCCAACACTGACGAATCTGTGTATTACTCGGTGACCTACCTTTACCTCGGATATGAGGATGTTCGATTCCTCGGAACCAANACACTTGCCAACTCTATTCATGAAGACAATGTCGCGCCNGAATCCGTCCAGGGTGTTGTCGCTTCGTTTGAAGCTGAACCTTCAGGTGGAACCGGAAACACCACGATTTCTTGGGCTGATATCGCAAATGAAGAAGACGAAACTTACCATATCTGGAGGTCTGGTTCGCCGATCAATGATACCAGTGCAGCNGGTGTTGAATTGATTGGTACTGCAAATGATGAGGACGGATCTTATCGTCATGAAGTTGAGCGTGGTATGCTAGGATTCGCATTCTATGCAGTGACTGCATCCGATACCAGTGGAAACCACAACAATATCGTCTCTGCAACTTCCACAACAGATTTTGGTGTCGATGAAGATACATTCACACCTTGGGTCGCTGAACCAACGAATGTTCAGGCTGATTACATCGGAGCAGGACAAACCACAATCACATGGACTGACCAACTTGGAGTCGAAGGAGAGCAGTATCATGTCTGGCGCTCAAGTTTTCGACTGACCTCATTGAGCAATATCGAAACGGACGCTGTATTGGTCGCAACCGTACCGGACTCTGTTGAAACTGTGACTGTTAACGTCGAAGAAAATATCGACGATGAGCAATTCTATTGTGTTACGAGCGTGGCGAGATACAGTCTGTCGTCTGATGTATACGAATCTCTCAACTTCTTGCAAAACTGCGACCACACATACGAAGATACTCAACAACCCTCTCTAGCATTCCTGCAGGATGCATACATGACCAATCAAGCAGGAAACAAGATTACGCTGCTTCGCTGGGTCAATGACCTAACCGAAACTGGGGAAACTTATCAGATTTGGATGAACGAAAATGATCCCTTCAATGGTGATGAAACCGTCATGAGTGGAGATGTTTCGCTGGAAGATGGTTGGGTTCCAATCCTTGACCCAATTTATGCTGAATCCAACAATGTTCCAGATTTTTCTCGAGCGATTGCACTACCTGAAAATCTAGACAAAAACACGTGGTATGCTGTAACGACTACCGATCAGTACGGAAATGAAAACACCCAATATTCCATGTCGATGAATGCGCGTTCAGTGGTTGAGGACACTACTCCACCAGAATTGANTTTGACTGTGGAAAATGAAGATGGTATGATTGTTGATTCACTAAGAGCGGGCGATTATCGCTTGTACGTCTATTCCAATGAGCCATTGAGTGAGTACCCGATTCTGAACCTTCGAACTGCAGATTATGCTGAAGATGAGAATGGGTTGGTCATCAGCGGAACTGCATTCACAGAGCAGACTTCTACCGTACGTGCACAACCCCTTCAGGGAAGTGTCGAAAATGCATATNGATATCAATTCGAAATCACCGATGATATTGACACGTCAGACATCATAGCGACACTGCTCGTTCGTGACATTGGGGACAATGTCGCGACAATNGAAGTGGCTGGATGGTCCATCGATTCTCAAGACCCTGTCTTGGAGGTTTACGCCCCTAGTCAAGAGAGTCTGTACCTATATGGTGAACAAATCCATGTTTATGGTGCGGTTACAGATGACGTCGGAATTGCTTCGGTTGAGGTTCAATTCCGCTATTACCAAAATGGAATCATGAAGGAAACCGATTGGACTGCCATGACTGATTTGACCACTCCATCGACAAGTAACAATACCATGGTCTTCGAATGGTGGGAACCTGCTGCGACGTTCCACGATCTCGGTAAAAACCAGAAAGTCACAATCCGAGTTACAGATACCTCTGGAAACCAAAACGAATGGTTTACACAATTCACAGTGGACAGTTGTGTTCGAACCTTTGCAGATTACACTGATGCCTGTGCGGCTGGAACCATCGCGGTAGAACCTGAACCCGAGGCTGAAATAGAACCTGAGGGCTATTACGATGGAGCATATTTGATGGTGTACGGATTGGCTGCAATCAATGTCATTTTGCTGATTCTTTCCATGATGAGTGTCTTGTTGAGTTCACCTGATCGTAAGAAGAAGAAGGGTGATTCCGAAGATGATGAAGACGACTGGATGCGTGAATTCATGGGTGGTGGCGGGGACTCCGCTGCAGGATCCCCAGATGATGTACGAGATGATATGGCTTCGTTATCTGATGGTGCCACAGAGCGCGCAGATGCTGAAGATCCATTTGCAAAGTCCGAAGGCCGTGATCGTAAGCGTCGAAAGNCCAAGAAGACAAAGCAAACAGAAGTCGAAGAAGTCGAGGATGAAGTTGAAGATGATGANGAATTCGATGATGAAGACGANGATTGGGATGATGACTCCGGACCAAAGAAGAAGACTGAGCGCAAAACTGTGAAACGCCGATCGGTGCGCAGAAAGTANGCCAGGTGGTCTTCTGTTCGGAATGGGTGACCCGGGAACGGTCATCGAACAATATCGCCGATATGTTCAGGACGGTCGTTTGGAAATTAGTGAAGTCATGGCTTCTGAATTGAGCGATTTACTCTTGGCAAAGAAAGGGAAGTCGTTGACTGAGTGCGGTCATCTTGTTACTGCTTTACGCGACCTTTCAAACATCCAAGAAATGAGGAGTAAGTGGAGTGAAAGTCGTGCTGCAGGGGCAATGCTGGTCAAAGCAAGAAAACAATATGCCAAATTGTTGCGCTCCAACGGCCTGAAAGATGAGGCAAAGCAAGCGGCTCTGATTGAGGGTTCTGACGAAGTTCAGCGCGGGCGCGTGCGCGCGCACGAGGGAAAACTCAGTTCTGCCTTGTCTCACTGGAAGCGGGCACGCAAGGTCCAACCCAATCTTATCGAAGCCTATTGGAGACCACTACATGCACACGAAGTGGTCAAGTCTACGCTGAAGGGAGCGGGAAAGGATGGTCTGGCTTTGGCTAAGATACTCGGATCGGTGGGACCAGTCAATAGAGTTGGAAATACCTTCCAACTACAACCGGAAGGGGTCGAACCTCAACCTCTCGAATCTTTGCTCACGGACTTATCTCGCTGGTTGAAACCTGAACTGAACTTGCCTGCCAAGGCCTCAGTTGCTCTGGATTCGGTGAAACGCGAATTAGAACGACAAATTGCTTCGATTGAAGCTGGAGAACAAGCGGCGAATGCAAAATTACAGGCTGCAATCGATACTTTGCAACCTGCAGTTGACTATCACGAATATTCCCGAGGCGGAACATCCTAGTCGGACTTGCCGATATAATCGAGCCATTGTCGACAACTTGGACACCAAGTCCACTTGTTGCCATTGTTGACGGTTTCCTGTGCAGGTCCACCACAAGTTGGACATGGTGGATGTTGGCTGGGAACGGTATCATTTGTGGTTGATTGTGTTCCCCCCTTACGGCGCATCAGAGCAAGACCAGTGACGACAATAGCGAGTAAACCAATGATGATTCCTGACCATGCAACCATCGAAAGGCCTTCATTTGATGAAGCATCTACGCTTGGAGAGCAAGCTTTCTCAGTACAATCCCAATCTCCTCCTTCGGGCCCTATCACACAAACACAATCATTGCAACCGTCTCCAACAGAACGAGTATCTCCTTCAGCGCAGATTGGTTCAGGATCCTCGATTGGAAGTTCAGATACGTAAGTGAAATTGGTCCAATACTCAAGGGATTGGCCATCTCTAGATGTACTGATAAGTCGCAACATCAAGCGATCATGGTTGACTCCTTTCGTACGCTCAAACATCGCATTCAGTGGTGTGTTATCTGGCTCATTTTCAGTCCACCAAGCGATAGCCCCAGGTGGCTCTATGTTCAGAAGCTGGTCCTGCATACCATCACTGGAATTCCAACTCAAACCGTAGATTGAAACTGATTCTGTACTCTCCATCGTAGATTTCCAATCGACCGAAATGGTCCAAATTCCGTCACTACCGATGGCATCAAGATTCAGTTGTGCCGGCAAATCGAAATCGAGTGCTTCATCACAACGCATCGGATCTTCAGGATGGTTGTCAATGGACAATCCTGTGTCGGATGCCGTAGGACAACCATCTCCATCGAGATCAGACCAGGCCAGTGGGTCGAGGGGGAATGCGTCCCCCTCTTCGATTCTCAAACCACTCAAATCTTCAATCCACGAGTACATGTCGCCCCATCCATCACCATCGGTGTCCTGGAACTGCAAGGGATTGGTTGGGAAAGCATCCCCTACCTGGTTGCTTCGATATCCACTGGTGTCAACAGAATACGAGTAATTATCACCAATACCATCTGCATCCTGATCTCTCCATTGTGTCGCATCATTTGGGAACGCATCGCCACTTTCATTGGTACGCAACCCTGTGTTTGTATCCATTTGGAAATAATATGAGTCACCATGTGAATCGCCATCGGTATCACACCATTGGTTGGGATTTGATGGCCANGCATCNCCATACCCCATACCGAGAACACACACGGGCCAGTCGTCATCNGGATCGGACCATTGATCACCATCNGAATCAGGNCAACCACCTCGGTCAATCGAAGANGTNCCCCAAGTTTCTGGNCACCCATCACCACCCGCACCTGGAGCGTTGTTGTCGCCGAAACCATCNCCATCGAAATCNGACCATTGNAACAGATTATTGGGGAAAGCATCCTCTTCATCGATGACTCCATCTCCATCTGTATCNGGAATCAANACCCACCATGACCCGGTATGATTCGCGACNATGATNCCACCTGAATGGTCGAANGTGAATCCTCGAGGAATCCCTGGCAAATCCCAATCACCCAATTGAGTCATGTTCAGCCCGTCATAGAATTCNAATTTCCCATCTGAGCTGTCTGATGCATCTCCACTGGCAACAACAAGGAATGAACCATCGATGAAGCCCGCTCCAAAGCCCTCATTGNNAAACTGGAAATTCAACATTTGTTGAGCANTATCNGCATCCCAAACAATGGCTTGNCCATCCCAACCGACACTCATCAGTGCGTGGANTTCATGATGCCATNCAACGACTCCGGTGTAATTTGAATGGCTGTATTGTACACCATTATCACTCCACATTGCAGGATCAGGATCTTCGGTGAGCCAAAGNCGAATTGAGCCNTCCTGAGCCGAACTTGCAAGCCATGTGCCATCGGGGCTGAACTCCATTGTCCAATGCTGCGTGGGATAATTCCAACCTGTGACTTCGGCCATGAGGTCAATATCCAAAATTGAAACCTTGCTAATCATTCCTGTTGAACTTGAATTCTCCACCCACGATATTGCCAGGAGATTTTCCATTGGGTGCATATCAATTCGCCCAAACGCTTCCAAATCTGGGTGGTGTTGATCGATTCTCCAAGTCCACAACTGCTTTCCATCTTCCCCACATGCAACAATCGTACCATCTGAATATCCCGCCACCAGCAATTGCTCACGTAGGACGACACTCTTCGCAAATGGGTACTCTGCGACAGGCTGATCGAAGTCAGGATGGAAACATTGCCTCGCAATACCTCCATTTCGATAATCTCGTAAGGTCACCACTCCATTTGAATCGGCAAAGGCCACGAAAGGATCGTCAGGGTGTAACTCGATTTCTCGAAGATAATCTGGGCTAAATCGACGGTAGATTTCAAGTTGTAAATTGTCACCAGGTGTATGGATTTCAACAGCTCCATCCTTCCCTACTGTAGCGAACTTTGAGCCAACATCATCAATGGCAACTGCAGTGACATCGGATGTATACGGCTTGTTGTTCCAGACNGTGCCATGCCATGCATAATCGGAAAGGATCCCACCTGCGTAATCCAACATCAGTANNCGACCCGGGTTGTGCAAACCCACTGCAACACCTGACCCATCAGGAATCCATCGTACGGCAGATACGTTTTGAGGAAGAGGAGTGTACCAGTTTACGGCCCCATTANCGCTGAAGTAGTCTGCAACTACCCCTTCGTTCGGTCGATTGTAGGCGATGGTGTATGTGTTACCTTGTGGAGAGAAATCTACTGCCCAAGCCATCGCTGCACTTCCAGCAACATTCCGACTCCATGTTTGAGAGAGACCGTTTCCCTCCATNGCCCAACCCGTGACGGTGTCATGGAACATCCCAGAAACTGAATCATANACACGACTGAGCGCGGCTGCGAAGGTTCCGTTGGGAGAAATCGCACAATCAGCACCCCAATTATTGGTGTAGACATGTGCACTGTTGGGAGGTGTACCATCGATGAAGAACTGNGCGTCCGCCATGACAACCTCNCCCCCAACATTNGGATCATCAATATCNCCACAGAAGACCAATCGACTNCGNTCNTGAGTAATATCCANNCCCCANAGTGAACCGTCATAGTTTCCAGTCAACTCTGCAGTCCACAATCCAGTACGGGAAGTTGTGGTATTCATCGGCCAAACATTACCNTCATCGAAGACTTCGAATGTATACCATCTGGANCCACTGTCCGCAACCAGNACGTGTNGTTCATCCAGCCACACGACATCAACCAAGGATTTTGCATTAGGAGCATGGAAAATCACTCGTCCGTCACTACTATTCCAAACAGTCAGTAATTGAGTCGAAATGTCAACAGCTGCAATCAGTTCACCGCTTGGAGAGAAGTCGACTTCCCACAACATCCCTGTAGGTTGAGGTTGCCACAACTNTGGTGTCCAACCGGATTGCCAAATGGGACGATGNGTTTGACTCCACGGTTGCTCCTGATTGGTGGCAACCTGGGAGTTTTCATACACTTCCTCTAACGGGGGTGGAGNAGCAGACCAAGCACANAGCANCAGAAGAGAAAGTACCCAAAATACCCGCGCGCGCATGAATGGGCTACAAATGGCCCCAAACATCATTCTTCCCCTAACCTGATTCCANATACAAACGCATGACTGCTAAGTTNGGGTCGGGATTTTTTNGAGGGTCATCAAATCGCCTTCTGAAGAAAAATTCTGACGNAACGGTTATGATACCGACAGCGAGCCTGACATCATGCGCCATCTCATAGATAGGGTATTGGAAATACAAGATGATGAACAAGAAACGGATGGGACCGTTACCAAAGAAGCGCCTTCAGCAAACAATGCTGAANTGCACCAACTTCTGAAATCCCTCCAGCCGAAAATACGGGTNTTTGGATGTGGAGGCTGTGGTGGAAACACAGTCGANCGTCTGAACTCTGCAGGNCTTCTCGATGAAGAGTCTGTTNGAGGATATGCCGTGAATACAGATGCACAGCATCTGATTAAGGTGGGAATCGANAACAAGATGCTCATTGGACGAACGGCGAGAGGACGNGGAGCTGGTGGAGATCCNGAGAAGGGAGAAATGGCTGCATTTGAATCCGAAAGAGCGCTACAGAAGGCGGTAGAAGATTGCGATCTTGCCTTCGTTACTGCAGGACTTGGTGGTGGAACAGGAACTGGTTCAGCTCACGTCGTTGCACGACTCGCAAAGGATGCTGGAGCATTGACCATCGCTGTAGTCACCTATCCATTCGAATCTGAAGGCACCCTGCGAAGACAAAATGCAGAGTGGGGCCTCGAACGTCTGCGCGAAGTGTGCGACACAGTTGTAGTCCTACCAAACGAAAANTTNCTTTCAGTTGATGGTGTTCGNGACCTACCCATTGAGGCAGCGTTCCGCGTTGCNGATGAACTTCTGATGCGAAGCATCGCCGGTGTCACAGAATTGGTTACCAAGGAAGGGTTGGTTAACCTGGACTTTGAAGATCTCCGCTCCGTCATGCTCAATGGCGGAGGAATGGCGATGATTGGTCTTGGCGAAGCCAGCGGTACGGACCGTGCCAAGGAAGCGACAATCGAAGCATTGGACAGTCCACTGCTCGATATCGATGTCAGCGATGCTCGTGGGGCNCTGGTCAATGTCATTGGTGGACCGAATCTTACTCTCGGTGAAGCGGAAGCTTGTGCACAAGTAATCCGTGAAAAGATCAANCCGTATGCTCGAATTATTTGGGGNGCAACNGTTGACCCCTCGATGGGGAGCGAANTGCGCGTTATGCTTGTGCTAACCGGNGTCAAGAGTCAACAGATTTTTGGCGCTGCCGCNCACCAACAATTGNGAACACTGAGAAATNGAACGATTGAGTTNGTAAACTGAAACTAGGGNTCTANNACCGACTACGTCGGACTCGCATTGTTTAAGAGAGAACGGTAGGTCGCGAGGCATCCCCGAGGTTGTACCATGTCCAGTGAAAGCGATGCAAGNAATGCACANAGTTCCTCATTTGAGAATCGTGTTCAGGGTTGGCAAGATGGTCTTGAATCCAGTATNCGTGGATTGGGAAAGGGATCTTGGGCTCGAATCGTAAAGATGGCACGCAAGCCAAGTTCACTTGAATTCCGCCAAACCTGCATNGTNTGTGGGATTGGGATGTTTGTNTTGGGATTCATCGGNTTTGTGATGCTNGTTTTGATGGACAATGTATTGCCTTCATTCTTTGATTGGCTNACCAACTAAGGAGGAAAAAAATATGTCAGATGCTTTTGTTGCTTTTGTTCGCCATGAGGANAAGGTCCTGTTGATGCANCGCGCCGATGGTGTTGCAGATTTCCCCGGNGCATGGGACGGCGTGTACGGAATCGGTGACCCCACCGATATTGATACCATCACTACTCGAGTTGAGGAAGCCACTGGGATTTCAGCTGCCAACCTTACTCANGTCCGTAGCGCNANTGCGCGTGGATTGGAATTCGGTAATCGTCTAAACGATGTGACCCCNGTATTATTCATGTCNGCAACTACAGAAGTTGAGCCTCGAACATTGTACAAGGGCTCAGAGTGGGTTGACTCCGGTTACGTGAGNACNAACGTGCCTGATGAAGACGCAATCAGTAGTGGGTCTACCCGATACACCATCCCTCAGTTGGATGAGTTGTATGGTGATGTTGCTTCATACTTGTATGTCTTGAAGACAACCATGAACTCGGAACACAAGGTTGCCAGCGAAATTCAAGCCCGCCTTTCGGGTACTGGATCTCTACAGGACATTAAGAGCGAAATTTTCGGTGTACACTGTCCAAAGATGATGCAAGGTTACATTGTCGTGGAAGCCAGTGCGCTACACCATGTTGAGAAACTCATNGGNCGTGCAGGTGGACGNACAACGCCTCTCAAGGGTTGTAGCAAGGTATTGCCTGGTGCAATTCCATTCGGCAACATTGCACCTTACCTTGAACCGAAGGCTGCAACTGCCGGGATCGAGGAAGGCGACATCGTTGAAATTCGTGCTTCCAGCTTCAAGGGTGAACGTGCTCGAGTNACCAATGTGGCTGAGAACAAAGAAGAGGTTACCGTCGAATTGTTCGATGCACAAATNCCGATTCCAATTACAATTCGTGCTGATCAAGTACGTGTTACACAGCGGGTGGATGAATAAACGGGTGCTCGCGCGCGTGTTAAATACAGGAAGCAGGTCGCCCGGTCCCCCTCAATGGAGTGTTTGTGATGTCAGCCCGTGATGAAACCCCGCACACTGTGCTCAAGAAGCTCGGTCAAAAGAAGTGCAACGGATCTTGGGATGCATCNACTGAGAACATGACCATNCAGCAAATCATCGAGGTCTCTGAGACCAAGAAAGACAAACTCACNGGCGCGTCACAGAAGGCACGTTCGTTGGAAGTCATGGGNACCTGTGTATCCATGCGNATTAGTATCGAGGGTATGCNCCCAAAGGAAGCCATTGCGGCGGTAAAAAATGGAGATTTNGATTCACAATTTAACTGAGTAAATCACGGATTGCGGGAGAGGGGTGACCCTCGTAGACCGCGGAGGTGGAANAAATGGAAGAAAACATCAAACAAGCAATTGAGCAGGCCCTTTCTGAGGCNCCAGAGCGGAAATTCGTAGAGTCGATTGAGTTCGCCTTTACAATCAAGGATGTCGACCTAAAGAATCCAAACAATCGGATTCAGGAAGAAATCCGNCTNCCTGCTGGACGTGGACGNGAACCAAGCATCGCCATGTTNGCAGATGGTGAGATGGCTGCAAAGGCCAAGGATGCTGGAATCGTCGTCATTGACCCTACAAAGATCGAAGAATTGGGTGGNACTCGACAAAAAGCACGAAACCTCGCAAAGAAACATGACTTCTTCCTTTCTGAAATCCCACACATGGGACCTATTGGTCGATTCCTCGGTGTTGTTCTCGGTCCACGTGGTAAGATGCCGCGGCCTGTACCACCGGTCGCCGACCCTGGTGCAGTCGCTGCTGGGTTGAAGAATGTCGCAATCGTACGTAGCCGTGATAAAATCACATTCCACACAGTTGTTGGCACCCGTGATCAGGGTGCGGAAGCATTGACGGAAAATGGTATGGAAGTATGGAAGCGTGTTACTGGTAAACTCGAGCGAGGTGCAGGTAACATTCGCTCATTCTATGTCAAGACCTCGATGGGTCCTGCAGTTCGAGTGGAGGTGATTCTCTGATTCCAAAGGCAGCACCCTGGAAGAAGGACCGAGTTTCGGTACTTACTGATCTTCTCAACAAAGATGGAGTCGTCGGCATCATAGATGTCGAAGGTGTACCTGCAACAGCCATGCTTGGCATGCGAGAAACTTTGCGTGACCAGATGGTAATGACCATGGCAAAGAAAACTCTGATTCGACGTGCGTGGAAAAAAACTGGTCGTTCAGTGGATGAGTTGAATCAATTGCTTGATGGTGTAACCATCCCCATGCTCGTCCACAGCGACCAACTGAACGCGTTCCAACTGTACTCGGAATTAGACAAGACCCGAACAGGTCGTGCAGCCAAGGCCGGCGATGTTGCACCCAATGACATCATCATCGAGGCTGGACCAACTTCATTCCCGCCCGGTCCAATCGTAGGTGAATTCAACTCTGTTGGAATCCCAGCGAAGATTGACAAGGGTAAGGTCGCCATTCAAAAGACAGTCACAGCTGTTGAAAAAGGTCAACCGATCAGTGCTGATTTAGGTCTAATGCTTGCCAAGCTTGAGATTAACCCCATCGAAATCGGGTTGATTCTCTCTGGTGCTATCGAGAGTGGTACACTAATGGCAGCCGATGACCTCGACCTCGACCTTGATGGATTCATTGCGAACGTAAAGAGCGCTACAAGTGGAGCGTTCAACGTCGCATGCAACATTGGATGGTTCACCAACGAAACGGTGCCAGTACTCGTCTCCAAGGCGGCTGGTGAAGCGTTGGCGGTGGCTGTCGAGGCCGGCATCCACAACGGAGATACGATGCCGATTCTCATGAGTCGGGCACATGCCCGAATGTTGGCCCTCGCAGGCCAATTGGATTCCTCTGCACTGGATGATGAGTTATCTGGTGCACTAGGCGCTGCAGCAACTGCTGCAACCGCCGCACCCGCTGCAACCGACGATGCATCAGCCGAGGAGGCTGCTGCTGAGGAAGAAGAGGAAGAGGAAGAGGAAGCCGAATTTGGCGGCCTAGGGGATCTCTTTGGATGATCCCAAACATAACAAAAAAAAGGTGAAAAAAATGGAATACGTATATGCTGCAATGATGCTGCACTCTGCAGAAAAAGAGATTGATGAGAAGTCCGTTGGCGCTGTTTTGAAGGCTGCTGGCGTGGATGCTGACGAGGCACGTGTGAAGGCACTGGTCGCTAGTTTGGCTTCCGTTGACATCGGTGAGGCAATGAGCCAGGCTATCGCGGCACCAGCCGCTGCTGCCCCGGCCGCTGCTGCTGGTGGTTCATCCGAAGCTTCGGCTGCTGAAGAAGCGCCTGCTGAGGAAGAAGAAGAAGATGATGGCGCAGGCTTCGAAGGCTTGGGCTCACTCTTCGGATAATCTCAACAGAGTTCAATCATTCAACAAACCAGGATAACTTACCCACAACGGTGGGGCGCCCCGAGCGCAAGCCGGTCGTTTGACCGATAGGTCGGACGATTGCCAGGGGGCTATCACCCGCACCCTGTCCAGCTACGCTGGAGTGCCCTTCCGTGGTGGATTTTCGCCCAGTAGGCATTCTACTACTGCGGCATCCTCATGACTGAAGCGCGCAAGCCTTGGGCATGGCCCGGCCTCGCTCTGTGACCTTGGAGGTGAACACAACCCCCACACAAGCGGTTCGCGTATTTCGTCATTTAATCGAAGAAGCAGGTTGGGAGTGGGAGCGCGATGAAGGAAGTCGACTTGTCGACCGAATGATGATTATCATGCCCATTGCCAAGGTTACTCGAACGTTTCGAATCGCAGTAATGTCAGGTGGAGGTCAAGGTTTGACCCTAACCGCATGGGAAGAGGTCCCCGGATCAAGTGGAGGAATCACGAAAATCGAGTGGGTAGTCCCTGGACACTTGACTGGACAACCATTCAGAGAACTGTTGCAGGCTTGGTGCTCACGCCAACCTCATTGCCCTTGGAGATGGTCATTTGGTCAGCGTTCGATGATCGGGTTTTTACTTCCA